>PXQM01000105.1 GCA_003021325.1 Halobacteriales archaeon QH_10_70_21 | reverse complement strand
CTGGCGCAGTCGTACTCGACGTCGGGCGTCTCCTCGCCGGCCAGCGGCGCGTAGAGGTCCCACATCCGCAGCTCCTCGACGCCCAGGCAGTCGCGCTTCAGCTCGGCGTGCCGGTGGAGGACGTCCAGGTTCGCCTCGACGGTGTCGACCAGCGTGTCGTAGACGTCGACGGGGACTTTCGGGCCATCCATCGCCGCCTCCCGGGCCGTCTCGTAGTTGCGCGCCCTCGCGAGCTTCGCGTCCGCCTTGACGCTGTTCTCGTAGGCCGTCCCCACCGTGTTTCGGTACTCGGCCCACTCGTCGTAGAACGCCTCGTAGACGCGGCGGCGGAGGTCCCGGTCGGGGTGCTTCTGGAGTGTCGTGAAGTTCGACAGCGTGATGCGCCGCGGCTCGCCGTCGACGTCGACCGCCGGGAACTCGATGTCGGCGTTGGTCAGCATGTTGTAGACCTCGCCGGCGGCGCCGGTCACCTCGCTGAGGTCCGCGAGCAGCTCCTCTATCTCCGGCGAGCGCGTGTGCTCCTTCATCCGGAGGACGTCGTCGAAGTAGTGGTCGTACTCCGCCAGGTCGGGGTTGACCTCGATGAACTCGTCGATGCGCTCGCGGTCGACCGTCTGGAGTTCGGGCTGGATGAAGCTGGCCGCGCTGGAGGCGTCCGCAGACAGCGACTGCGAGCGCGCCGCGAGCGCCTGGTACTGCTGGTTCGTCGTGTCCTCGTCGCTCCGCATCCGGGCGTAGGCGGCCACGTTCGCGACCTGTCGCATGATTGACTCCCGGAGCTCCAGCACGTCTTGGAGCGTCTCGGCGTCCTCGGTGACCCGGCCCTCGTAGGCCGCCAGCTCCTCCCGGCGCCCCTCGACCTCCTCGAAGGCCGCCTCCCACTCCTCGTCGTCGGCGAAGAGGTCCGTGAGGTCCCACGTGTACTCCTCGGCGATGTCGCTCCGCTCCGGAACCGAACTCATGCCCCCGGCTATGGCCGGGACTGTCCTAAAGCCGTCGTCACCGGTCCAGTGGCTCGGGAGACAGGGCGGCCGCCACCCGGGCGCCGGCCAGCCGTCGCCGCCGCCGGTCGACGAACACCTCGCGGGCGCTCGCTGCAGCCTCCTCGTCGAGTTCGAAGTCGACGCCGGGGTAGTCGACGTCGGCCAGGACGAGCGGCTCGGGCGGCGCCGGCGCGACCCCGTCGGGGCCGGCCAGCGGCTCGTCGGCGAGCACTCGGTCAAGGAACTCGATGCCTCGGCCGCCACGGGCGACCGACCCCACGGCCGAGACCAGCCGGCGGACGAGTTGCCGGGCGAACCCGCCCGCCCGGCAGTCGACGACGAGGAACGGCCCCTCGCGCTCGGCGGTCGCGGTCAGCTCCCTGACGGTGCCCGTCGACTCGGGCGTGAGGTTCTGGAAGTCGTGGCGATCCGAGAGCCGCCGGCAGGCGTCCGCTGCCCGCCCGTCGTCGGCCCCGGGCGCGTACAGGAAGTACCGGTAGCGCCGCGACTCGGCGTCGTGGGTCGCGTGGAACGCCGGCGGCACCTCGGCGGCGGCCCAGGCGCGCACGTCCGCCGGCAGGTCGCCGTTGAAGGCCCGCGGCGTCAGCCACGTCGGTGCCTCGAAGGCGACCGTCTGCGCCCGGGCGGAGACGCCAGCGTCCGTCCGTCCCGCGGCCGCGTAGCCGGCTGGAGCACCGTCCTCGAACTCGACGCCGAGTTCCGCGAGCGCCTCGAAGACGGCGTCCTCGATGGTCTCGCCGTGTGGCTGGCGCTGGAAGCCGCGATATCCGGTCCCGTCGTAGGCCAGCCGGAAGGCACGCATGCCGCCGGCTACGGCGCCGGATGGCTTACCCGTGGCGGAAGCGCGGCGGCGGTTACAGGTCCCTGGAGACGCGGATTTCGGAGTCGGTCACCGTCTCGACGGCCTCGGAGGGGACCTCGATGTCATCACTGTCCGAGTCGCCGAACCCGAGTCCCTGGAGTATCGCGTCCGCGACGTCCGGGTCGGGGTCGACGTAGGCGACCTGCGCCTCGGGGTCGACCCCGGTGACGATGCCGATCTGCTCGGCCTCGGCGTCCATCAGGAACTTCCCTTCGTCTTCGGGGGACAGGACGGTCATAGCGTTTCACTCGACTCGCAGGACGGACAAATATCCTGTGGCTCGCGCCCCTACTCGTAGTCGTCGTGGGTCGGCCGGCCCTCCTCGGGCGGGAACTCCGCGAGCGGCACCTGCGTCTGGTCGCCCGATTCCATGTCCTTGACGGTGACGGCGTCGTCCGCGAGGTCCTGCTCGCCGACGACGACGACCGTCTCGGCGTTGATGCCGTCGGCGTACGACAGCTGGTCGCCGAACCCGCGCGTGGTCAGGTTCGTCTCGACGACGTGGCCCAGCTCGCGCAGCTCCCGGGCGACGTCGGCCGCGACCGACCGGGTGTCGCCGACCGTCAGCACGTAGTAGTCGGTCGCGAGCTCCTCCGCGGGCCAGACGCCGGCCCGCTGGCAGAGCAGCGACAGCGGCGCCAGCCCGGGCGCGACGCCGACCGCCGGCGTCGGCTGTCCGCCGAAGGACTCGATGAGGTCGTCGTAGCGGCCGCCGCCGAAGACGGAGCGGGACACCTCCCCCGTCGAGTCGAAGCACTCGAAGACGACGCCCGTGTAGTAGTCCAGCCCGCGGGCGGTCGACAGCGACACCTCGCAGTACTCGCGGGCGCCGAAGTCGTCGGCCGCCTCGAGGACGGCCCACAGGTTCTCGACGGCGGCCTCGACCCGCTCGGTCCCCGCGAACGCCACCAGGTCCTCGAGGTCGTCCGTCGCCAGCACCTCGTCGAACGCCTCGGCCTCCTCGCGGTCCAGGCCCGCCTCGACCAGCAGGTCGTAGTACTCCTCGTCGGCTATCTTCTCGCTCTTGTCGACCGCGCGGATCGCCGCCTGGGTGTCGACGTCGCTCTCCGTGGACTCCAGCAGGCCGCCGAGGATGTCCCGGTGGGAGACCCGGAACTCGAAGTCGTCGCCGGTCAGCCCGAGCGACGTGAGCGCGTCGGCCGCGAAGGCCAGCACCTCGGCGTCGGCCTCCGGCTCCTCGGTCCCGAAGATATCGACGTTGGTCTGGTAGAACTCCCGGAACCGGCCCTGCTGGACCTGCTCGTACCGCCAGAACGGTCGCGTCGAGAACCACTTGACCGGCTTCGCGAGCGCCCCCTGCCGGGCGACGACCATCCGCGCGACCGTCGGCGTCAGCTCCGGCGTCAGTGCCACCTCGCGGCCGCCCTTGTCCTCGAAGGCGTACAGCTCCTCGACGATTTCCTCGCCGGACTTGTCGACGTACATCCGCGTCCGCTCCAGGGCTGGCGTCCCGACCTCGCGGAAGCCGTACCGCCGGGCCGTCGCCTCGAGCGCGTCGATGACCTCCCGCCGGGCCGACATCTCGCCGGGGTAGAAATCGCGGACCCCCTTCAGACCGTCGTACATGCGCGTCGGTTCGGGACCGGCCGTACTAAACGGTCCGATACCGCGTCACCACCGCTCGAGTCGAGGGCTCCGTCGAAACGCCCGTTTGAGGGTGTCATATAACGGTTCTCATACCCGTTATTCGCTTCCTCGATTCGCTCAGTGTAGAGCGTGGATTCAGCATTGAGATACCACGGATTCACGGGAGAACCCCCAAATCATAACATCACACCGTCGGCACTGTAGCGTATGCCCTCTCCCGATTCGAAGCTCAGTTGGACAAGTCCGGAGTACGTCGCAACCGTCGTCGGTGTCCTCGCTACGGGCGCTCTCGTGTTTTACAGTTCGCTCGCACAAACCGGCCTGACAGTCGATGAGATTCTGGTTGTCGGGTTGGGCATCCCCGTCCCAATGACTATTGCTTACGAGATCGCTCGTCGGTGGCCGTGACCGATACGCAGGCACACTCGTACGGCTGGCTCAGAGGCATTGTTGAGAAACGGACGGTACTCTCATGCTGAGTACATCCTCTGTATGCAGTATGCCGTTCGTATCAGGCACTAAGGAGTTCAACGGAGACGTTGATTTCCGATTGAACGCTACAAGCTCAGACCTCGATGGTACCCGTTTTGATCATACGTCCCACGCGTCGACGGAATACTACTGATTCGGGGATTATTTCGAAAAAGGATGGGCCTCTCGTGCGAACCCGTCCGCCGTATTCAGCGGGAGGTTCGTATCAACTGCTGCGGATTTCGACGGACCCGGATCGGAGGTCCCCCGCTCGGCGTCCCGCTATCTCGCGGCTCGCTTCGTTCGCCGCTGAAATCCGGAGACCCCGCTCGGCGTCTCGCTAGTCGTCGACGACGACCTCGACCGGCTCGTCAGCCGTCTCGTCCTCGTACCCGTCGCTGGATTGCTGCTGCTGGTAGAAGAGCGCCCCCGCGACGGCCAGTACGATCCACGAGCGCCAGTTCGCGAGGTTGAGCGTGTATCCGACGCCGAACGGCTTCTCGACGAGCATTCCCTCGTCGGGTTGCCAGTACGCGGACATCATCCGCCCCAGCGACGGCTTCTCGAAGTTGTACGGGATACCGAACAGTTCGCCGGACTGCGGCTTGTCGGGCATACCCGGCCGTACGGTACGCCGGGACTTATAGGCACGGCCCGGGCCTCACTGGTACCGGCCGCGCCGCTCTATCTCCCGCAACTGCTCGACGACCCGGTCGTCGCCAACGGTCCGGTAGGCGTCCTCGAACGCCTCGAGTAGCGCCGGCGCGTCGTCGGCCGTCCCGCCGATCGCCCCCTCGAAGACGTGGAGGTCCATCGCGTAATCCTCGACGTCGTCGGTGTAGTAGCCGAGCCCGAAGTCGATGAGGTAGACCCGGTCGTCGTCCCCCCGGCGGGCGACCCGCGCGTTCCGCGGCGTCGGGTCGCCGTGGACGAATCCGGCCCCGTGACACCGCGCGAGGTGCCGACCGACGGCCCGGACCCGCGATTCGGTCAGTGCATCCCGGAGGTCGGCGTCGCCGACGTGCTCGAGTGCGAGGCTGCCCTCGGGCGGGTCCACGTCGAAGACAACGGGCGTCGGCACGCCCAGCCCCCGCGCCTCGCTCGTCAACCGCGCCTCCGTCCGCGTCCGCCGACGCCGGAGCCGGCGGTCCAGGTCCGGGTGCCGGTAGGATTTCGCGAGGCGGCGCTTCGAGACGCCGGTGGGGTCGAGGTCGACGACCGCCTCGGCGCCCCGGGCACGCTCGTCGTCGGCGACCGGCGTCGCGACCGAGGCGCCGCCGCGCCAGGTCACCGGCACCTGGTCGGGCCGGAACTCCGGGCGCACCCGGGAGTCGTCGACCGCGATGGTGTCGCCGGCCGCGTACATTTTGGCGCCGAGCACGGCTATCATGCCGGCGTTGTCGCGCAGGAACCGGGGTTCGGGCGCGTAGAAGCCGGCGCCCCGCTCCTCGCACATCGTCGAGAGCATCTCCCGGAGGCGGTCGTTCTGGCCGACGCCGCCGCCCAGCACGAGTTCCCCGGCGCCGGTGAGCGACAGCGCCCGCTCGCTGACCTCCGTCAGCATCGCGAAGACGGTCTCCTCGAGCCCCCGACAGACGTCCGCGACGGGCGTGCCGTCGTCGACGGCCTGCTTCGCGGCGGAGGTGATGCCGGCGAAGGAGAAGTCCATCCCCTTGACGACGTACGGCAATCCGACGTACTCGCCCTCCCTGGCGCGTTTCTCGACCTTCGGGCCGCCGGGGTGCGACCAGCCGACGTGGCGGGTGAACTTGTCGATGGCGTTGCCGACGCCGGTGTCCATCGTCTCTCCGAGCACGCGGTAGCGGCCGTCGTGGTGGGCGGCGGTGCCGACGATGCGGAGACACGGGCCGAGCCCGGGGCCGCGGGAGAAGGCGACCGCGTCGAGCGCCTCGGCCGGGTCGCCGTACCGGTCCTCGACGGTCCCGAGGGCGTCCTCGACGACGGCCGGCACCGCCTCGCGCATGTGCTCGGCGGCCTCGCGCGGGTGGATACCACCGCTGTCGGGCGTATAGGCGTCGGACTCGATAAACACGTCGTCGGTGTCGGCGTCGAAGACGGCCGCGCTGGCGCACCAGGCGGTCCCCTCGATGCCGAGCACCCGGGTCACGGCCTACTCGAACTCGGTGTAGCCGCACTTGCCGCAGTGCTGGCGGTCGCCGTGGTCGCTCAGGAAGGTGTCGCCGCAGCGGGGGCACTGCTCGCGGTCGGCCGAGCCGTCCTCGCCGTACAGCTCGTAGCGGGGCATCTACGCCTCCTCGGCCTCGCCGTCCTCGTCGGCATCGGCGGCGATCTTGTTCCGCTCGAGCATGTGCTCCTGCTCGACGTCCTCGGCGGCCTCGGCGCTGTCGTAGACCTTCGCGTAGCCGACCGTCTTCCGCATCCCGTACTTGGTGTCGAGCTCGTGCACGACGACCTCGCCGGCGTCCTTGTTCAGCTTCGCGGCCAGCGAGTCCCGCACCGAGAGCCGGGAGGGGGTAGCCTCATCGTGGGTCAGCTGGAACCGGACGTCAGTCCGGTGCAACATCGGGTTCTCGTCTTCCTCGATTATTTCGACGTCCATGGTTACGTTGCCCCGAGATTCCCGCGAAGCAGTGAAAAGGATTTCGAAGCCGCCGGTCCGACTCGACGCGGCGTATCGGTCCGAAACCCGACGGCAACGCAGCACCTCGTCACCTGCCGCCGGTCGCCCTCGGCGGTCGCTCACACCGCCGGCTGTGAGTACGTAGAGATTCGGTCGGGATATTCGGCGGCAGCGGTTCTGTAACGCCCGGTTCCGGGCATCCCCGTTCGAGATAGGTACAGCCGGCAGTATCAGCCGTCGAGAATCGACGCCAGCCGGTCGGGGTCGCCGTCCATGGCCGCCAGCAGCTCCCGACAGCGGGTCCGGAGCGCCCCGTCGACGGTGCCCAGCACCATCCCCTCGCCGGGCTGGCCGTAGACGACGGCGGCGCCGTCCGGCGCGACCACGACGGCGGGCAGCGCCGCGAGGTCCTCCTCGCCGGTGACGGTGATGACCACGGACCCCGGGCGGTCGACGGCGTCGACGAGCGCCGCCAGCAGCTCGTCGGTCAGCGTCGCCGCCGGGTTCTCGACCGCGACCCGGTGGTCGAAGCCGTCGATGGACTCGCGTATCTCGCGTTCGACCCGTTCGCGCTCCGTCTTGCCGTCGACCAGGGCGACGGCCGGGCGGGCGCCGGCCTCCAGCAGGTGGTAGGTGACGATGTCGCCGACGGCGACGATAGGGCCGGTCACGTCGCCGAGCAGCCCCTCGGCGCCGGCGTAGACGGGCCCGAGGGGCTCCTTGAGTTCCCCCCGGAGCGCCTCGGGGAGTTCGACGACGACCTCGGCCATCTCAGCGGACCTTCAGCGCGTAGCGGCCCGGTTCGGTGACCTCCATCTCCTCGGCGATGCGGCTGTTCTCGGGGTGGGCGATGACGACGTAGCCCGCCCAGTCCTCCGTCAGGGAGTTCGAGCCGCAGGCCGGGCACTGCTCGTCGTCGGTGACCTCGAGCACGCGGTGGCAGTCGCGGCACACCAGCCGGTCGGCCATCTAATCACCCGCCTGCGCCTCGCGGCGCTGCCGTTCCTCTTCCAGCCAGCCGTGCTTGCCGAGGCCGGGCTGCTTCGCCGTGAGCCCGATCTTCGAGTCGCGGGGGTTCCGCTCGTCGATGCTCTTGGTGACGATGCGCGCCCGGACCGCGTCGCCGACGCTCAATACCCGGTTGGAGTCCCGGGAGGCGAGCTGCTGGTTCTCCTCGTCGTAGGCGAGGTACTCGTCGGAGATCTGGGAGACGTGGAGCAGCCCGTCGACGGGGCCGATGCCGACGAAGGCGCCGAAGTTGACGACCTCGACGACCTCGCCGTCGACGACCTCCTGCATCTGGGGGTCGAAGGTGACGGCGTCGAACTCTGCCTCGTAGTAGACGCCGGGCCGGTTCGGCAGGACCGCCCCGTCGCCCACGTCGTGGACCGCCGTCACGGTGACGACGCTCCCGACGTCTTCGTCCATCCGTCCCTCGAGCTTGTCCTGCAGCAGGCGCGCGACGAGGTCCGGCGACACCTCCGCCAGGTGCCGCGGGGGCACCTCGACCGTGTCAGTGAGTCGTACCCGTTTGTACATGCTATGGCTCGGTTATCTCGAAATTGGTTCGGCCCCGTAAACGTATTACGGGAACGTCCGCCGCCAGGAGCCGCTCGCAGAGCGGCCCGTCGCTCGTGACGGCGTGATCGACCTCGCGCCCCACCTCTAGCACCGCC
>PXQM01000104.1:8766-11535 GCA_003021325.1 Halobacteriales archaeon QH_10_70_21 | reverse complement strand
GATTTTCCCGTTCTTTGGCGTCGTGCCACTTGTACGCGTGAATCTCCCATTCCTGCCGGTTCGAGTTCGCCCAATTAGTGTCGAGTTTTCCGAGCGCGGCCCATATGTACTCTAAGGGCAGTTGGTCGTCGAAACGGGCGCGGGCCGGATACCAGCCGTCCTCGTCGTCAACATGCGGGTCGATCACCATCTCACCGTCTTCGCCCCGCCGGTACGTTACGCGGTAGTTGAAAAAATTCTGACTGAAGACACTCCACAGGTTGACCTCGGTGTCATCCTCGTGCTGGACCCTCCACTGGTCCGGCTCGAAGTACGAAATTTCGTCGCCGCACTCGCAGCGGCAGTCATCGTTGTATGCTTGGTCCAAAACCGTTCATTTCGTTCAAACGCCGGGAGGAGACGCTGCAGAGCCTGGTGAGTGAACTGAACGGGAGAGGGGGACCGGAGGCCGACGGCGACCCGGCGGCCCGGACCGAGGCGGTCGTCGAGGAGGCCGCGGAGACGCTGTACGACGGCCGGGGGCTCACCATCGACGAGGGGCTCGTCAAGCAGTCGCTGCCGGGGCTCCTGACGGCGCTGATCGGGCTCCGGAACGGCGACACGCACGGCAAGGGCGTCATGAACGACCTCGAGGAGTTCTTCGACGCCGACCTGAGCCCGGGGACGGTCTACCCGGTGCTCCACGAGCTCAAGGACGAGGAGCTGCTCTCGGTCCACGAGCTCGTCCAGACGAAGGAGTACAGCATCGACGACGTCCCTGCGGCCCGCGAGAAGCTCGAGACCGAGATGTGTCAGCACTTCGCCCTCGGGCTGGTGTTCCGCCAGGCGCTCGAGGAGCTCGACGACTGACCGCGGCGGTCACTCGAACGGCCGCGTCCGGTCGCCCGTCTCCCGGACCTCCAGCAGTGTCTCGGTCCCCTCCCGGTCGAACCGCATCGGCCGCCGCCACCACGGTCCCTTCCCGGAGTCGCTCGACAGCTCCGTGACCAGCCGGTTCGCGTCGACGGCCGCCTCGCGGCTCGACAGCGGGACCGCCCTGTCGTACAGCGCCGAGCCGCCGTCGCCGTGCAACAGCACCTCCGCGTCGAAGGTCGCCCGCTTGAGGTGCGCGTTCGACTCGAAGACCGCCTTCTCGGACGCCGGGAGGTCGCGATAGGCCGCCGGCGTCAGCGGGTCCGCCGCCAGCCGGAACTGCCCGATGACGTAGCCCCCCCACTCGGGGGCGATCCAGTCGGCCGGGTCGTCGTCGGCCGTCGACAGCGTCGCGTAGAAGAAGACGTAGTCGCCGGCCTCGAGTTCGAGCAGCGGCCGGGCCTTCACTCCGTGGGGGTCGCCGTAGGTGTAGCGGTCGCAGCCGTGGACGCCCTCGAAGGTCGGGTCCAGGTGGACGGGCCGGTCGGCGACCGGCGCCACGTCGACCGAGAGCTCGAGGTCGGCGTAGGTGGGCACGTCGGCGTCCTCGCGGGTCGGCGCCGACTCCGGTATCGGGACGTACTCGAAGCGGCCGTCCGCATGGATGGGGCCACGGAACCCGGGCTCGTTCGTGTTCGCACCGACGTTGATGGCGACGCTCCGCATGGTCGGGCCTGGGGCGTCCGGCGGGAAAAGCGCCCGCCCCCGGGTCGTGCCGCGTCCGACGGAACCAGCAACGGTTTTATCGCCCGGCGCCGACTGTCCGGTCGATGCGACGACAGCGCGTCGCCGTCCTGAGTGTGCTGCTCCTCCTCTCGGTCGGCGTCCTGGGCGGGCTCGCGGTCACCGCCGACGACACCACCGAGAGCGACGACGGGTCGTACCCGGGACAGACGCTCGTTACGGTCCAGGCGTACGGCTGGTTCGGGAACCACAACGGGGACGTCTTCGTCGTCGACCGCTCCGGCGAGCGGGTCTGGGAGTACCAGCCCGACGACGCCGCGGTTTTCGACGCCGAGATGCTCGACAGCGGCAACGTGATGGTCTCTTTCGGCCAGAAGGTCCCCGACGCGGACTGCCCCGAGCGGTGGGCCGACACCGGCGGCGACCACTGCGTGCGCAACCGGGTCCAGGAGGTCGACCCCGACACGAACGAGGTCGTCTGGGAGTACAGCTGGTACGACCGGCAGATATCCTACCACGAGGTCCACGACGCCGACCGCCTCGCGAACGGCGAGACGGTCATCATCGACATGGCCCGCCACCGGACGTTCACCGTCGACCGCGAGAAGAACGTGACCTGGGAGTGGTCCGCAAAGGAGCACCTCGACGAGGGCAGCGAGTTCTGGGACGAGCACGTCAAGGGCACCGCCCGCGAGGACCGCGCCTACACGGGCCCGACACAGGACTGGACCCACATGAACGACGTCGACCGCCTCGAGAACGGCAACTTCCTCATGTCCATCCGCAACTTCGACGTCGTCATCGAGGTCGACCCCGAGACCGACGAGGTCGTGGCGGGGTACGGGAAGCCCGGCAACCACGACATCATGGACGAACAGCACGACCCCAACTACCTCGAGGCCCACGACACGCTGCTGGTGGCCGACAGCGAGAACGACCGCATCGTCGAGTACGACGCCGAGACGATGGAGGAGGTGTGGCGCTACGAGGGGCCGGGGCCGAACGACCGCCTCCAGTGGCCCCGGGACGCCGACCGGCTGCCGGACGGCAACACGCTGGTCGTCGACTCCCGGAACTTCCGCGTGCTCGAGGTCGGCCCCGACAGCGAGGTCGTCTGGGCCCACGACATGGCCGACCAGCGGGGTATCGTCTACGACGCCGACCGGCTCGGCC
>PXQM01000104.1:7719-8712 GCA_003021325.1 Halobacteriales archaeon QH_10_70_21 | reverse complement strand
CCCGTACCATCGGCTACGAGACCGCACGGACGGTCCGTCCGACGCTCACTCCGGCGGCGTCCGGTCGCGCCCGAACTCGTCGAAGACCTCGAGGTCGTCGGGTAACTCGTACGGGAGCCGGCGGCCATCGCGGCCGTCCCCGTGGTCGGCGTCGACCGGTTCGGCGACGGACTCCCAGCCCGGCTTGACGCGGACGCTCCGTGCGGGGGTCCCGACGGCGATGTGGTGGGCCGGGACGTCCGACTGTGCGACGGCGCGGGCGCCCAGGATGGCGTTCTCACCGACCCGCACGCCCGCCCGGACCATCGAGTCGTAGGTGAGCCGGACGTCGTCCTCGATCACGGTGTGGAAGTTCTCGACCTCGGTCTGGTCGACGACGTCGTGGTCGTGGCTGTAGACGTGGACGCCGTCGGAGACCGAGACGCGGTCGCCGATGGTGAGCCTCCCTCGGTCGTCGAGGTGGACGTCGTCGTGGACGACGACGTTGTCGCCCATGGAGATGTTGTGTCCGTAGGTGAACGTAATGCCTTTGAAGAACCGGCACCCGTCGCCGCACTCCTCGAAGAGGTGGTCGGCGAGCATCCGGCGGAACCGGAGCGCGAACTCGACGTTGTCGGCCATCGGCGTGGCGTCGAACTGCCGCCAGAGCCACTGGAGGTACTTCGAGCGCTCGAAGCGCTCGTCGTCCATGGTCTCGACCTCGGCGTAGTACTCCGCCTCGAGCGTCGCGTTGCACGGGTCGTAGCCCTGGAGGCGGACGCGCTCGGCCGGGGAGACGTCGCCGCCGGCCTGCCACCGCTCGTAGGCGTCCCGGTCGCCGTAGAGGTCGACCAGCACGTCCTCGACGACCTGGCAGGTGTCCTCGTCGCTGGAGAGCCGACGGTCGACCTCGGTGAGGAACTCCTCCAGCCCCTCCTCGGCGGCGGGCGGCAGCGAGACGTGGCGCTTCGTCATGCCCGAACGGAGGGGAGCCGCGGTGTTATGGGTTGCTGT
>PXQM01000104.1:5845-7525 GCA_003021325.1 Halobacteriales archaeon QH_10_70_21 | reverse complement strand
AATCGGCTACGACTTCTACAACAACCCGCAGGCCGGCCACGGCGAGTTGCCCAAGGAGATGCACCGCGACTACCTCGAGGCGGCCTTCGAGAAGTCGCTGGATCGGCTCGGCCTCGAGCGGGTCGACGTCCTCCAGCTGCACAACGCCAACCTCGAGGAGATGGACGCCGACGTGCTCGAGTTCCTCGACGAGGTCCGCGAGTCCGGCCGCGCCGACGCGGTCGGGCTGGCGCTGGGCCCCTCCATCGGCTGGCTCGCGGAGGGCGATTTCGCCATCGAGGAGGAGTTCGACTCCGTCCAGCTGGTCTGGAACCTCCTCGAGCAGGCGGTCGGAAGCCACTTCCTCGAGACCATCGAGCGGACGGGCTCGTCGACGAGCCTCGTCCCGCGGGTGCCGCACTCCTCCGGCCTGCTGAACGAGCAGGTCACGCCCGACACCGAACTCGAGGAGGGCGACCACCGCGCCTACCGGCCGGACGAGTGGTACGAGTCCGGCTGGGAGAAAATAGCGGCGCTTCGGTTCCTGGAACGCCCGGGGCAGGGCTCCGCGGACGGTTCGAGCGGACAGGGCCCGCGAGAGGGCCGCGAGCGGACGATGGCGCAGGCCAGCCTCCGGTGGCTCCTCTACCACGACGAGGTCGCGACCGTGACGCCGACGTTCCGGACCCGCGAGGACATCGACGAGTGGGCGGCCGCCAGCGAGGTGCCGCCGCTCACGGACGCCGAGTACGAGCGGGTCCAGGCGCTGTACGCCGACGACTTCGGCATCGAGCGCGACGACGGGATGGACGCCCTCCGGTCGTCGGTCGGCGGCGAGGACATCGAGGCGGCGGGCCTCGACAAGGAGTCCGCGGGGAGCTGAGGTGCCCGTCCGCCGGGGTCGCGAGCCGTCTGCTCGCCGGGGTCGCGAGCCATGAGCCGGCCGACGGAGGGGGAGCGATACACCTTCGAGCGGACGTTCACGACCGACGACGTCCGGCGGTTCGCGGACCTCTCGCGGGACGCCCAGCCGCGGCACACCGACCCCGACGGCGAGGGGCGGCTCATGGTCCACGGCCTGCTGACGGCGACGCTGCCGACGAAAATCGGCGGCGACCTCGAGATGCTGGCACACACGATGGAGTTCGAGTTCCGCCGGCCGGTCTACGCCGGCGACCGCGTCACCTGCGAGTGGACCCACGAGACCGTCGAGGCCCGCGAGGACGGGTACGCGGTCACCGCCGACGTCGTCTGTACGAACGGGGCGGACGAGACGGTGCTGGTCGGCACTATCGAGGGCCGCCTCGAGGGTGACTGATGCGGGCCGTCGCGACCGGCTCCGGTCCCCCGATGGCCGTTCCGTGACCGCCGCACGTGGGCCCGTCTCCGCCGGCGGCCGGGGCGGGCGAGCACGGGCGGCCGTGCGGCACCGTCCGTTCCGAAACGCCGTTATGTCTCGGTCGCCCACCTCCGCCAATGGGAACCATCCGGGTCGTCTGGGGGACCGCGACCGGGCCGACGGCGATGGCCTCCTACGACGCCGCGCTCGCGGCCGCGAACGTCCACGACTACAACCTCGTGTCGGTGTCGTCGGTCATCCCCGCCGACGCGACGGTCGAGGTCGTCGGCGAGGCGCCCGACCTCGGCCCCGCCGGCGAGCGGCTCACCGTCGTCGAGGGGCGGGCGACGGTCGCCCCCGAC
>PXQM01000104.1:0-5628 GCA_003021325.1 Halobacteriales archaeon QH_10_70_21 | reverse complement strand
GGACGGCCTCCGGGCGACCGTTGCCGTACAGCCGCCCGCCGGCTCGGTCGTCTCGGCCGGCTTCGAACCCGGCGAGACCGACGCGACGGCCGAGTCGCTGGCGCTGGACCTCGCCGCCGGCGCCGTCCTCGAGGCGAAGCGCGCCGCACGCGAGGGGCCGCGGGCAGCGCGGTAGTCGACGCGGCGCCCTCGGCGTGCGGGCACCGGCCCTGCACGTCCGTCGGCCGTTCACGTTTCGTCCGATTCGGTTTCGGGCAAGTCTTTTGTTCTGATGTTTGTTAACACATGACGGATGAGCGCGGACGCCGACGAATGGACCGTTCTCGCGGTCGGTGACGCGCCGTCGGTCCGGCGGCTGGGAAGCAGGGTCGACCCGGACGTCCGTGTCGTCTCCGGCGCCGAGGCGGTGCGCGACGAGATAGCGGATGTCAGGGTGCTGTGTCTCGTCGTCGTCCACGACCCGGACGGGCCCGGGCGGCTCGGGATCATCGACGACCTCTCGACGAGGTACCCCTCCGTGCCCGTCCTGGCGGTCGTCCGCGACGCGGACCCGCGGGTCGGGAGCGCGGCCGTCGACGCCGGGGCCGACGAGTACGTCCCCACGCCGGCGTTCGACGCGCCCCTCGAGGCGCTTGTCGAGAGGCTCCCCCGTGAGCCCAGGGGCGTCGAGGACCCCGACGGTGTGGTGCCGGCCCGCTTTCTCGACGCCATCGGCGACCCGATTCTCGTCCACGAGCGGGCCAGCGACGAGATACTCACCGCCAACGAGGCCTACTGCGACCTGCTCGGCTACGACCGGGCGGAGCTGGTCGGCATGCCGGTCTCGGCGGTCTCCGGGGGACAGCACACGCGGGCGGAGGCCGAGGCGAAGATACGCAGAGCCGCCGAGGCGGGCGCACACACCTTCGAGTGGACCGACCGACGGAAGGACGGCGAGGAGATCCCGGTCGAGGTCACGCTGTCGCCCTTCGAGACGGGCGACGCCGAGCGGGTCGTCGCCGTCGTCCGTGACATCACCGAGCGGACGGCGCGCCGACGGGACCTGCGAACGATGACCCGGGCCGTCGACGCCGCCTCCATCGGCATCACGCTCGCCGACGCGACGGTGGGTGATCTGCCGCTCGTGTACGCCAACGAGGCCTTCGAGCGCCTCACGGGGTACGGCGAGGGCGACGTGCTCGGGCGGGATTGCCGGCTCCTGGCCGGCCCCTCGACGGACGTGGCGACCCGCGAGGAGATACGGGCGGCGGTCGAGGCCAGCGAGCCGGCCCGGACCGAGCTACTGAGCTACCGGGCCGACTCCACGCCGTTCTGGAACGACCTCGCCGTGGCGCCGGTCACCGACGAGTCGGGTGTGGTGTCCCACGTCGCCGGCTTCCACCGGGACGTGACGATGCGGAAGCGACGCGAGCGGCTGGTCGGCGTAATGAGCCGCGTCCTGCGGCACAATCTCCGCAACGAGATGAACGTCGTCAAGGGGTTTGCCGACTCCGTCGACGACGTCGACGAGGACGTGGCGACGATGGCCGGGTACATCTCGGAGACGGCGGCCGACCTCGTCGACATGACGGAGAAGGCCCGGACCCTGGAGGCGGCGATGCGGAACCCGGGCGAGGTTTCGGTCCGCGACGTCGTCCCCGAGGTGACCCGCGCCGCAGCCACGGTCCGCTCGTCCCACCCGGAGGCGTCGGTCGACGTCGAGGCGCCCGAGCGCCTTGACGCGGTCGTCGCCGACCGGCTCCGGCTCGCGCTCCGGGAACTCGGGGAAAACGCCGCCGAACACGCCGGTCCGGAGCCGGACGTTACCTACAGCGTCGTCGAGACGAGCGACGAGGTCGCAATCCGGGTCTCGGACGACGGACCGGGAATCGACGACACCGAGCGGCAGGTCCTGCGGACCGGCAGCGAGTCGCCGCTCGAGCACGGTCAGGGGATCGGTCTGTGGCTGGTCAACTGGATCGTCACCGGCGTCGGCGGGTTCGTGACGACCACCGTCGACGACGGGACGACGGTCACGGTCCACCTGCCGGCGCCGTCCGGGGGCTCAGCCGACGAGCAGGCGTACCGCTACCGGCAGGCGGCCATCACGGCACAGCCCGACCAGTAGTCGACCGGGGACCCGGTCACTGATATGGGTCGGCACCGAGGCTCCGGTATGCTCATCACGCTGGAGGGCATCGACGGCAGCGGCAAGACGACCGTCGCGGAGGCCCTGCAGGACTCCCTCCCGGAGGCGGAGACCGTCTTCACGCGCGAGCCGACGGACTCGTGGTACGGCGAGGCGGTGGCCCGCTCCATCGGCGACGACGAGGCGGACCCGGTGGCCGAGCTGTTCCTCTACACCGCCGACCACGCCGACCACCTCTCGCGGGTCGTCCGGCCGGCGCTCGACTCGGGCAAGCTCGTCGTCTCCGACCGCTACTCTGACTCCCGGTACGCCTACCAGGGGGCGACCCTCGAAGGTGTCGTCAGACGCCCGATGGAGTACGTCCGGGGCGTCCACGAGCCGTTCACGCGCGCGCCGGACGCCACGCTGTACTTCGACGTCCCCCCGGAGACGGGCGCCGAGCGCGCCGGCGCGACGAACAAGTTCGAGACGGCCGACTACCTCTCTCGCGTCCGGGCGAACTACGAGCGGCTCATCGAGGCCGAGCCGGACCGATTCGTCCGCATCGACGCCACCCGCTCGCCCGAGGCGGTCGTCGTCGAGGCCGAGCGGGCCGTCGAGCGGCTCCGCTAAACGGTGTCGGGCACCTCCACCTCGTCGGGGTTCGGCATCCAGAAGTAGTCGAAGGCGATGCCGAGCGTCAGCGGCACCAGTACCGTCACGCCGAGGACGGTCGCGGGGCTGCCGAGGTTCGGGCCCAGCGCCTGCCCGAGCAGGAGCGTCACGACGACCAGCACTATCGGCGTCAAGAGCAGCGTGTAGAGGATACCGCCCCAGCGGGTCTCCAGCCGGACCCGGAACACCCGGGTGAGGACCGCAGCGAGAAACGTGTTCAGGCCGATGAGGACGAGCAATCCGACCGCATCGAGGGCCGAAACCATACCCGGAGGTTGGGGGCCGAGGCTCTTTGCTCTGTCCGTCCGTCACGGCTTTGCCCCCGGCCCTCGCAGGGCCGGTATGCACCGCGTCATCGACGAGCGCGACCCCTCGAGCGTCGACGAGGAGCTCGCCCGGTCGCTGCTCGGAGGGATGGTCCGCGCCCGCGTCTTCGACGAGCGAGCCTTCGCCCTCCAGCGACAGGGCTGGATGAGCGGCTACCCCCCGTTCCGGGGCCAGGAGGCCTCCCAGGTCGGGGCGGCGAGTGCCGATGGTCGACATCCTCCGGTTCCGCCGCGGCTACCCGGAGTTCGGCTCCGGCCACGACGTGCCCGTGCTCCCGGAGGCCGTCCCCATCGCCTCCCAGATTCCGCACGCCACGGGGCTGGGGATGGCGGCGAACTACCGGGACACGGACGAGGCCGTCCTCTGTTACTTCGGGGACGGGGCCACCTCGGAGGGCGACTTCCACGAGGGCCTCAACTTCGCGGGCGTCTTCGAGACGCCGGTGGTGTTCTTCTGCGAGAACAACGGCTGGGCCATCTCGACGCCGGAATCGAGCCAGACCGCAAGCGACACCATCGCGGTCAAGGCCGAGGCCTACGGCATCGACGGCCACCGGGTCGACGGCAACGACCCGCTCGCGGTGTACGAGGCCGTCGACCGGGCGCTGTCGGACGCCCGGGCCGGCGCGCCGGTGCTCGTCGAGAGCCTCACCCACCGGGACGGCCCGCACACGACGAGCGACGACCCCGACCGCTACGACGACCGGGCGGCGTTCCCCGAGTGGCGCACCCGCGACCCCATCGAGCGCGCCGTCGAGTACTTCCGGGCGGGCGGCCACGTCGAGAGCGGGTTCGTCGAGTCGGTCCGGGAGACGGCCGAGGCGGACTTCGACGCCGCCCGGGAGGAAGCCGAGGCCGCCGAGCCCGACCCCGACGACCTCTTCGACCACGTCTACGAGGAACCGACGCCGGCGCTCGAGGACCGGCTCCGGCGGCTTGGGGACCCCTCCGAGTAGCTACTCGAGACAGACGTACGTCTTCGTGTCGTTCACGCCGTCGAGGCTCCGGATTTCGGTCGCGACGGAGTTGATGACGTCGTAGACCTCGTCGGCCTCCGCCTCCACGATGATGTCGAAGTTGCCGGCGACGATGTTGGAGTCGGCGACGTGGTCGAACTCCCGGATGGTCTCCAGGAGGGCCTCCGCGTGTCCGGTGCCTGTCTTGACCATGATGAACGCCCGAACCATGGTACGGGTTCGCAGACCCCGGCGAAAAAACTTTCCCGGTGTGACCGCCGTCCCTGCCACGGAGTAACATTATTGACCCCGGTCGTCGTAGAGAGCGCCATGAGATTCGTTATCGTCGGCGCGGGCCGGGTCGGCATGCGAACCGCCCGCGTTCTGCGCGAGGAGGGCCACGAGACCGTCATCATCGAACCCGACGAGACGAAGGCGAGCCGCCTCGAGGAGGAGGGGTTCGAGGTGGTCCACGGCGACGGCAGCGACGAAGCGACGCTCCTGGCGCAGGACCTCGACGAGACCGACGGTATCGCGGCGCTGTCCGGCGACCTCGTGGTCAACTTCGTGGCCTGCATGGTCGGCAAGGCCCACGACTGCCGGACGGTGATGCGGGTCGACGACGACGACCGCGAGTACATCGTCAACAAGTACGCCTCCGACGTCGACGAGGTCATCTACCCCGAGCGGCTCGGTGCCATCGCCGCGAAGAACGCCCTCGTCGGCGGCAACGTCCGCGCTGTCGCCGACATCGCCCAGAACCTCCAGCTCGTCGAGCTGACGGTCACGAGCGACTCGCCGATGAAGGGGTACGCGCTGTCTGAGATAGAGCTGCCCGCCGACGCCCGGATACTCGCCTTCGGCAAGGCCGACGGCCACCTCTCCATCCCGGACCCGGACCTCTCGATGGAGGTCGGCGACCGGGTCGTCGTCATCGCCGACTTCAGCGTCCTGCGCGACGTCCGGCAGATAATCGTCGGCGAGCAGCACACCGCCGCCGCGACGGGAGGTGCCTGAGATGGTCGTCGCTTACGTGATGGTGAAGGCCCACACCGGCCAGGCCGACCGGCTCGCCAACGACATCGAGGCCATCGACGGCGTCACCTCGGCCCACATCGTCGCCGGCGACGTCGACATCATCGCGAAGGTCGACGTCGCCTCGCCGGGCGAGGTGAAGAACATCGCCGCGACCACCATCCAGAACCTCGAGGGCGTCGAGGACACCCACACGTACGTCGCGATGATCGAGTGACGACCGTCCGCGCCCCGGACCGGGCACACGCCTTTTACCAGCGCCCGCCGTAGTTCGTGTATGCTACAGATACGGGGTTCGGCCCGCGGGACGGACCTGACGGGCACGCTGTACGAACGGGGCGAGGAGCCGCCGCAGTTCCAGGGGGCCCCGGACGACGAGGCGCCCTACGTGTGGGTCTGCGACGCCTTCTACGAGGTCGACAGCGGGGGGACGACACAGGAGCTCGGCGACCGGACGGTCCAGGTCGCCTTCGAGTCGCCGATGCCGCGGGGCTTCGAGACCCGCGAGGCGGCCATCGAGGCAGCGAGC
>PXQM01000103.1 GCA_003021325.1 Halobacteriales archaeon QH_10_70_21 | reverse complement strand
GTTGACCTCGCCCTTGAGGATGGCCGTCCGGTCGTCGACGACCTCGATGGGCTCCTCCTCGCCGGACTGGAGGATCTCGCCGACGATCTCCTCGGTGATATCCTCCATCGTCACCATCCCCTCCGTGGTGCCGAACTCGTCGATGACGATGACCATGTGCATCCGGTTCTCGCGCATCTCCGCCAGGAGGTCGTCGACGTTCTTCGACTCGGGGACGTGCAGCGTCTCCTCGATGAGGTCGTCCAGTTCGACGTCGTCGTTGGCGCCGTAGGTGTGGTCGCGGACCAGATCCGAGATGTGGACGATGCCGAGGACGTTGTCGAGGCTGTCGTCGTAGACCGGCAGCCGCGTGTGGTTCGACTGGACGCACGTCTGGATGGCCTCGTCGATGGTGGCGTTCTTCGGGACCGCCTCCATGTCGAGCCGGGGCGTCATTATCTCCTTGGCGATGGTGTTGGTAAACCGGAAGATGCGCTGGAGCATCTCGCGTTCGTCCTCCTCGAGGACGCCCGCCCGCTCGCCGGTCTCGATGATGTCGCGTATCTCCTCGCGGGTGACGTAGGTGGACTCGATCTCGCTGCGCCCGCCGGTGACCCGGTTGACCTGCCGGGTCAGGTAATCGAAGGTGACGATGAGCGGCAACAGCAGGTACTCGGAGAACCTCAGCGGCTTCGCGATGCGGAGCGCCCACGACTCCGTGTTCTCGACGGCGTAGGACTTCGGCGCGCTCTCGCCGAACAGCAGCACCAGGGCGGTGATGCCGAAGGTGGCGATGAAGACCGCGAGCGACTGGGAGACGTACATCGCCAGCAGCCCCGTCGCGATCGACGACATCGCGATGTTGACGATGTTGTTGCCGACGAGGATGGTGACGAGCAGCCTGTGTGGGTCGTCCTTGAGGTCGCGCAGGGTCTCCGCGCCGGGCATCCCGTCGCCGACCAGCGAGTCGACGCGGTGGGGCGGCAGCGAGAACATCGCTATCTCCGACGAGGAGAAGAACGCCGACAGCCCGAGGAGTACGGCGACCGTCACGGCCCCGATGACGGCGATAGCGGTGTCGCTCAGCGGGAGGTCGGACGGTGCGGCGCCGACCTGCATCGCGGCTACGGGAACGTGGAACACCGGAGAGCCCATCTGAACGTGGGGTCTTCTCCGGGGCCGAGATTAAGACTTGTCATCAGCGACGACGTCCACCGGCCGCGACCGCCGGCGACACCCTTAGGCGCCGGGCGGACCTACAGAGACCCGTGAGCGAGACCGACCCGGCCATCACCGTCTACCGGCTCCAGGCCTGCCCGTTCTGTGAACGCGTCGTCCGCACCCTGAACGACCTCGGCCTCGAGTACCGCTCGCGGTTCGTCGAGGCCCGACACTCACGCCGGGACGCCGTCAAGCGGCTGACCGGCGCCCGGACCGTCCCCGCCATCGTCGACGAGGCGACCGGCGTGACGATGAGCGAGAGCGCCAACATCGTCGAGTACCTCGAGACGACGTACGGCGACGGTGGGGCCGACGCCGCCCGCGTCACCGCCAGCGCCGCGGGGGACGCCGAATGAACCTGGGCTTCGACGTCGTCGACCTCGGGCCCGCCGATGCCCCCGCCGTCGGCGACCAGGCACCGGACTTCACCCGCCCGCTCGTCAACGACGAGTACTGGGAGGACGCCTCGCTGTCGTCGCTGACCGACGAGGGCCCCGTCGTCCTCGTCTTCCACACGATGGACGGCGACTTCCCCGCGACGTACGTCTGGCAGGAGATACGCGACCGCGGCTGGGACGCCTACGACGCCGCAGTCGTCGGCCTCTCGATATCGACGCCGTACGAGCACTCCCGGTTCCTCGAGGAGTGGGACCTCGAGGCGTTCCGGCTCTTCTCGGACCCGGCCAACGGCGTCGCGGAGGCCTACGGCATCGTCCACGACCTCGACGGCATGACCGGCGTCACCGAGGCGCGGCCGACCGTCTTCGTCATCGACGGCGACCGGACCGTCCGGGCGTCGTGGGTGTCGACCGAGTGGCCCGAGTTCCCCCCGTACGACGACCTCGAGGAGGCCATCGAGTCGCTGTGACAGTGCCCGGCGACGACGTCACCGAGGCTGTCGCGGCGCTCCGGCGCGGCGAGTTGGTCGTCTACCCGACCGAGACCGTCTACGGCCTGGCCGCCGACGCCCTGGACCCGGAGGCCGTCGAGCGGGTCTTCGAGGCGAAGGGCCGCTCCCGCGGGAAGCCCGTCTCGATGGCGCTGCCCGAGGCGGCGGTCGCCGCCGACTACGCCCGCGTCTCGGACCGCGAGCGGGCCTTCTGCGAGCGCTTCCTCCCCGGTCCCGTCACCGTCCTGCTCGAGCGGACCGACCGGGTCCCGGACGTCCTCGTGGCCGGCCGCGACCGCGTCGGCGTCCGGGTCCCCGACCACGACCTCTCGCGGGACCTCGCCCGCCGGGTCGGCCCGATAACCGCCACGAGCGCAAACCGGAGCGGCAACCCCAGCGCCCGCCGGGTCGCGGAGCTCGACGAGCGGGTCCGCGAGCGAGCGGTCGTCCTCGACGGCGGCGAGACGCCCGGCACCGAGAGCACGGTCGTCGACGTCGCGGCGGGCGAGATCGTCCGCCGCAGCGCGCTCGCCGACGACATCGAGGGCTGGCTCGAGAACGCGGAGTGAAGAGCGGCGTTACTCGCCGTCGGCGGCCGGGGCGGCGTCCGGCGCCTCCTCGGCGGCGGTCTCGACGGTCTCCCGTTCGGCCTGCCGCCAGACCGTCGCCCCGACGACCGCGACGATGACGAGGTCGTAGTAGACGCCGCCGGTCGCCAGCCGGAACGCCGTCGCGGAGCTGTAGGCGTACAGACCGACCGCCAGGGCGCCGACCGCCAGGCTCCGGTCCGGCGTCCCCGCCCGGAGTGCGGCCGCGGCGTCCTCGAGTATCGGCTTGCCCGTGAACAGCAGGACGATGCCGGACAGGAGCGCCAGGTTGATGAAGAAGTGGGTGGCGAAGGCGGTGGTCAGCGCCCGCTCGAGCAGGGCGACGACCTGCGGGTCGTACGGCCAGAACGCGAACCGGGTCGGGTAGACCACTGCGGCGTACGGCACGAGCGCCATCAGGCCGGCGAGGAAGCCGGTCACGAGCCGGGCCTCCCGCCACTGGCTGGCGCGGCGGTTCCGGAAGGCCTCGTCGGTCGACTCGACGGGGTACCCCAGCTCCGAGAGCGCCGCCCGGAGGCCGGCCGCCGTCTCCCGCCCGGGGTCGTAGTCGACCCGAACCGTCCCGTGGTCCGGGGTGGCGGTGACGTTGCTCACCCCCGGACGGCGGGCCAGGGCCGCCTCGACGAGGCCGGCGCAGGTCCGGCAGTCCAGCCCCGTGAGTTCGAAGACGCTGTGCTCGTCCGACTCCCCGACCGTCGAGGTCTCGACCGTCGTCGCCGCCGCCTCGTGGACGTCACGCGCGGCCAGCCCGTCGACGTCGCGCACCGCCCGGGCGACGTCACGGCGACAGTCGCTGCCGTCTGACGTGTCCGTTCCCATCTCGGTTCCTCCGTGGTATGGTTCCACATATGTACCCAGCCGCTTCAAAGTGGGGTTCCCGGCGGATTACAGCGAGAGCCGGGAGCCGAGGGACTCGACCGTCCGCAGCGCCCGCCGGTAGGCCGCCTTCCGCCCGGTCGTGAGCCGGACGCGCCTGACCCGACCGTGGGCGGGGTACTCGACGATGGCGTCCGAGACGGGCGTCTCCCGCTCCCAGGCGAGCGCCTTCGCGGCCGCCGTCGCCCGGACCGCCTGTGGCTCCCAGACGCCCCGCTCGGGCGGTCGACCAGCCGAGACGACGACCGGGCTTGGCGGGTCCGCGAGCACCTTGTGCGCGACCCCGCGGCAGTCCTTGCCCTCGAGGAGGACGTCCCTGTCGGCCGGGTCGACGAGTGCCGGCCAGCAGTCGAGGCCGGCCTTCGCGCTGCCGAGGTTCGAGCGGTACTGGGTGGGCGTGACCGCGATGGGCTCGTCGCCCAGGTCCGTCTCCGGCGCCAGCAGCTCCGGATACCGGAACGCCAGCTCCCGGACCGCCTCGACCTCGTCGGGCGGCCCGCGGTCGTCGTCGCGGCGGCGGTAGTAGAGCTTGCGCGGACAGTAGGCTGCCGTCGACAGGTCGGTGAACGTCGCCACGGGCCCAATGGGCGCGGCTCCGTACTTGAATCCTCGGCGCGGGCGCTACGTCGGGCGGTGTTTCGCGAACCGCGCCAAAAGCGGGAGGTCCGTGAGGTGCAGCAGCCGCATGATGGCCCACTTGTCGCCGTTGTTGGCCCGCTGGAGCGTGTCGTGGTCGAGTTCGTGGAGGTCCTGCATGAGCCGGTCGTACCGCTCGTTCGGCGCGAGATACAGCAGGTGCGTTATCAGCAGCCGGGAGTCCATGTCGGGGGCGACCTCCTCGTGCCAGAGCTCGTCGTAGAGGGCCAGCCGCTCCGCGGACGTGTCGGCTCCCGACCGGGTGAAGCAGTGGTCGATGGTCGTCGCGGCGGCCCGTCCGGACTTCATCCCCTTGTGGATGCCCTCGCCCCACAGCGGGTCGATGGTCGGGACGGTGTCGCCGACGGCCATGAAGTTGTCCGTGCTCAGGGAGTCCGGCGGCTGGATGTGGGCGGAGCCGCGGTGCTGGCGGCCCTCGATGCGGGTGGCCGACTCGAAGCGGGGGTCGGTGTCCAGCCAGTGGTCCAGGTAGCCGTCGATGGTGCGGTCGACCTCCGAGTAGCGCTGGTAGCTGTCGTTGCGGATGTAGCAGAGCCCCACCTTGGCGGCGTCCCCGCCCGTGTGGAAAATCCACGAGTAGCCCCCCGGCGCGTACTCGTGGTCCAGCCGCAGCATCATCGAGTCGTGCAGGTCGGCGTACCCCTCGTGGTCGAGGTCGACGCCCTCGAACTCGTACTCGACGCCGATGGCCTGGTTCTCCCGGTCGAGGTCGCAGACGTCGAGGTCCTTGGCGAGGGGGGCCGCCGGCCCGGTCGCGTCGACGATGACGTCGGCGTAGACCTCCTCGGAGCCGTTGAACCGGACGCCGACGGGCTCGCCGTCCTCGACGATGGGCTTGGAGACGCGCGCGTCGAACCAGTACTTGGCGCCCTTCTCCCTGCCGTCGTCGACGAGGAACTGCTTGAACGCCGCGAACTCGAGCACCGCACCGGGGCGGTCCTCGACGAAGTGGTCGCTCGGAGACTCGATGACCACGTCGTCGGTGAACTGCATCACTACCTCGTCGGGGACGTTGAACGACGCCATCATCGAGGGGAAGGTTCCGCCGGTCGATTTGTTGCTCTGACGTGGGAACTCCGATTCCGACTCGGTCTCGAGAACGACGACGTCGTAGCCGCGGGCCGCGACGTCCCGGGCGCACTGGGCGCCCGCCGGCCCCGCGCCAGCGACAATCACGTCAAAGCGCTCGGACATGTTCGTGACTCTCGACCGTGGTAGTAATGAGTTTTCCTGACTCGGGTAAGAAACGACGGGGCTCACGCGGTGTGTCCTGGTTCGGTACCGCTGTGTCACCACGGGACGGCAGTCCCAGCCGCCGACGTAGTCGCCGGTGGGAGGTCGCGCCGAACACGCTCGCGATGGTCCGTATCAGTCGTCGGCCGGAGCGGCCTCC
>PXQM01000102.1 GCA_003021325.1 Halobacteriales archaeon QH_10_70_21 | reverse complement strand
CATCAGAAACGCTGCGCGTTTCTGAGGACGTTTTTCCAAGGAGTGGTGCGCGAGCAACGCGAGCGCACCCGACGCGGAAAAAGGTCGGAGCTTTTATTCTCGTCACACGGGTATCGAGAGGTATGAACTACAGTGGCTGGCCCACGCCGGGCGAACTCGTCGTCGGTCGCGTCGACGAGATAGAGGACTTCGGCGTGTTCGTGGACCTCGAAGAGTACGAAGACAAACGCGGGCTGGTCCACGTCAGCGAGGTCGCCTCCGGCTGGATCAAGAACGTCCGCGACCACGTCAACACCGACCAGATGGTCGTCTGCAAGGTGCTGGAGGTCGACGAGGACGCCCAGCAGGTCGACCTCTCGATCAAGGACGTCAACGACCACCAGCGCTCCGAGAAGGTCCAGGACTGGAAGAACGAGCAGAAGGCCGACAAGTGGATGGAGATCGTCTTCGGCGAGGACGTCGACGACGACACCTTCCGCCGGGTCGCCAACGAACTCATCGAGGCGTACGGCACCCTGTACGACGGCTTCGAGGAGGCCGCCATCCACGGCCACGAGGCGCTCGAAAGCACCGACCTCGCGGACGACGAACTGGACGCCATCGTCGAGACGGCCCGCGAGAACGTCTCGGTGCCGTACGTGACCGTCACGGGCTACGTCGACCTGGAGGCCCCCGGCGCCGACGGCGTCGAGGACGTCCGCGAGGCGCTGGCGGCCGCCGAGGGCAACGGCGAGGTGCCCGACGAGGTCGACCTCGAGGTCACCTACGTCGGCGCCCCCGAGTACCGCATCCGGGTGCAGGCGCCCAACTACAAGACCGCCGAGGCCCAGCTCGAGGCCAGCGCCGACCGCGCGGGCGAGGCCATCGGGGCCGCCGGCGGCACCGCGGAGTTCCACCGCGAGCGCCGCACCGACGAGGAGTAAATGAAGTCCGACATCCGGGTCTGTTCCGCGTGGGCGACCGAGCACGACGCGCCGGTGTACACCCTCGGCGAGTCCTGTCCCGAGTGCGGGGCCGACGCCGAGAACAGCGCGCCGGCGCCGTACAATCCCGAGGACCCCTACGGCGAGTACCGGCGGCGGGCGCGCCGGCGCGACTGACGGTCACCCCGGGGCCACCGGGGCCGGCGACCGTCGCGGGGCAGGACGAGCCCGCCCGCGCCGGCGACGCCCGCCGGGGGGGACATCGCCGTGTTCTTATGCGGTCCGGGCCCGAATGGCTCGCATGGACGAATTCGACATCGAGGCGCCGGCGGACCCGGACCTGGAGTCGCCGGTGCTCGTCGAGGGACTGCCCGGCGTCGGCCACGTCGGCAAACTGGCCGCCGAGCACCTGCTCGAGGAGTTCGACGCCGAGGTGGTCCGGCGGGTCTACTCCGAGCACTTCCCACCGCAGGTGACCGTCGAGGACGGCCGGACGACACTGGCCTCGGCGGAGGTCTACGCGGTCACCGACGCCGACCGCGACATGCTGGTGCTGACCGGCGACCACCAGGCGGGCGACGGGCCGGGTCACTACCGGCTGACCGAGTGCTTCCTGGACGTCGCCGCCGGGTTCGGCGTCGAGCGGGTCGTCGCCATGGGCGGCGTCCCGACCGGCGAGCTCGTCGAGGAGCCGGACGTGGTCGGCGCCGCGACGACCGACGCGTTCATCGAGGAGCTCGAGGCCGTCGGCGTCGAGTTCCGCGAGAACGAGCCCGCCGGCGGCATCGTCGGCATCTCCGGGCTGTTGCTCGGGCTGGGCGAGCGCCGCGGCTTCGAGGCCGCCTGCCTGATGGGCGAGACCAGCGGCTACCTGGTCGACCCCCAGAGCGCCCGCGCCGTGCTCGAGGCGCTCGGGGCGGCCGTCGGCTTCGAGGTCGGCTACGACGCCCTCGAGGACCGCGCCGAGGAGATGCAGGAGGTCGTCGAGCGCATCCAGCAGATGGAGCAGGGCTCGTCGCCGCCCAGCGACGAGGACCTCCGGTACATCGGCTGACGGACCGGCTCCAACAATCTCTTAAGCGATTCGCCCCAACACGGGGCCGTGGTCGTCGAACTGCTCCTGTCGCTGCCCCGCTGGGTCGTCGTCGGTGTCGCCGCCGGTGCCGTCGTGAGCGCCGGCGTCGCCGCCACCTTCGTCGTCGCTCCGCGACTCCTCCCGGACGGAAGCGAGTCGAGCGAGGAGCGCCGCTCCGGCCGGTCGACCGAGGCCATCCGCCGCTCGGAGATACGTGACTACCTCGGCCGGATCGACGAGCAGTTCGCCGAGAACGCCGAGGTCGCGGGCGAGCGGGTCGCCTTCCTCCTCCCGGAACGGGACGTCGCCGTCACCTTCGACGCCCGGACCTTCCTGGCCCTGGAGCGGACCCCGACGCACGTCATCCTCGCCGAACACGAGATGCCGGGCGTGGCCCTCGGCAACCGGCTCCCCTTCGAGACGCCCGACCTCTCCCTGGGGTCGGAGGACCCCGCCGACCGCGAGGCACAACTGGGAACCGCCGACGCCGCCTACGACGTGCTGGGGCTGCCGCACGGCGCCGACGAGGAGGCCGTCCGGCGGGCATACCGGCGGCGCGTCAAGGAGGTCCACCCCGACCAGGGCGGCGACGAGGAGGAGTTCCAGCGGGTCCAGGAGGCCTACGACGCCGCGAAACGGTACGCATCATGACACGAGTCGACATCACCGACGACGTCGTTCGCCAGCTCCGGGACGTCCTCGACGCCGAGGTCCTCGACGACGAGCACAACTACATGGGCGCGCGCTTCGCCGCGATGGACCTGGGCCACGACGAACTCGCGCAGTTCGTCCGCGAGGCCGACGCCGCGACCTACTACGAGGCGTTACAGCGGGCCAGGCAACTGGAGCGACCCGACTGAGACGGACTGTCGCGACGGATCACCGGCGAGCACCGACCCGTCCCGGGCGCTCGCCGGTAACGGCCCACGGCGGCCCGTACGGGTCCCCGTCACTCGTCCCCGGTGTCCCGCGTCGCCTCCGAGAGCGTCCGCTGGACAATGTCGGTGTCGACCGACCGGGCGAGCGTCCGGAAGCCGGCCTTCTCGCCGCGGTCGTCGGCGTTGGCGACCAGCCGGGAGACGATGAACTCCGGCGTCGAGCGGCCCACCTCGCCGAACCGTGGCTGGTAGTCGACCGCCAGTTCGAGGTCGTCGGTCAGCCCCTCGGCGAAGATGCCGTCGGTCCGGGCCGTCTCGGGCAGCGGCTCGAGGTCGTCGGCCAGGTGGGTCACGAACGCCCCCAGCGCCCCCTCCTCGACGGTCAGGTTCACCAGCCCGTACAGCAGGTCGGCCGCGCGGCCGGGCTCGGTGATGGCCTCGAACTCGTCGACGAGCATGAGCGTCCGGTCGCCGGACACCAGCGGCGGGACGACCGACTGCAGCGTCGACTCCAGGACGCCGGCGTTGAAGCTGGCGTGCCGGCGGTGGAAGACGATGCGGTCGCAGGGCGACAGCGTCGCCCGCTCGGCCGGCACCCCCAGCCCCATGTGGGCGAGTATCTCGACCTGGCAGAGCGTCTCCAGCAGCGTCGTCTTTCCGCCGCTGTTGGCGCCGGTCAGCACCGCCACCTGCTGGCCGCTCGGCGGCCCGAGGTCGTGTTCGCCCAGGGCGTACGTGACCGGCTGGACGGGCCCGTCGGCGGCCGCGAGCGAGAGGTTCCGCGCGTCCGCGACGGCGAGGGCGCGGTCGACGTCCTCGCCGGCGGCCTCGATGTCGGCCTCCAGTTCCGCCCGGACCGTCGCGGTCCGCTCGTCGATCGCCTCGTCGACCGACGCCCGCAGGTTCCGGAGCGTCTCGGTGACGAAGGCGGTCGCGTCGGCCGTCCCCTCGGCCATGGCCTCGCGGGCCCGCGCCGGGTCGACCGCGGTCGCGCTCCGGAGGTGCTCGACCAGCCCGTCGCGGAAGCCGGCCGTGTCGCGGACGCCCTCGGAGCGAAGCGCATCGACCAGCGACGGCGCGTCGGCGGCCATGGCGTCGACGGCCTCGCGGGCCTCGCGGAGCCGGTCGAGCTCCTCGTCGGCGCCGGTCCCGAGCCGGCCGTCGGCGAGCGCCGACAGCGCCGTCGCGGCGTCGGCCAGCCGGTCGGCGTCGAGGTCGGCGACCGGCTCGAAGGCCGGGCCCTCGGCGCCCGCCTCGTCCAGCGCGACGACGGCCCTGACCGCCGCGAGCCGGCCGCCCGCAGCGGGGTCGTGTGCCTCGAAGGCGTCGAGGACGGCCGCCCGCGTGGCGTCGTCGAGGGCGGCCCACGTCTCGGCCGCCCGTTCGACCGCGTCGAGGCGTTCCTCGATGGCTCTCCGGTCGGTCAGCGGCGTCAGGGTCCGCACGCGGCCGGCCGCGTCGTCGTTGACCGCGTAGCCGGCCGCCAGCTCGATGAGCTCCTTGTAGACGGACCTGGCGTCGCGGGTCGCGAGCAGGTCCATCCCGTCGGCGCTCTGCGCGCGCCGGACGACCCGCGTCGCGCGGTGTCGCTCGACGCCGGCGTCGACGAGCGTCCAGACGTCGCCCGTCTCGATGGCCTCGGCGGCGGCCTCGCGACCGATGGACGACTCCAGCGTGGCCCTCGTCTTCGGCCCGACGCCCCAGTACGCCTCCAGTTCCATGGGCACCCCATCGCGCAGGCCGCAGTTAGCTCCGGCGGTTGCAGTACGCCGGCGGCCGGGGTACGTGCGGGGCTGTCTGGACGCACTCGCGGACCCGCCGTCGGAACCCCTGCAGAATCAGTCCGAGCCGCGGGGCAGGTACCGACCGCATCGTTCGCACATGAACTCGGGGTTTCTGTACGCGCCGCGTCGTACGAGTGGCGTCTGACAGTCAGGACATTGCATGTGTGTCGACAGGTGACGAGCACGGAAATATCCGTTTGTTGCAATTGTTGTATACTATCTGTCTGGTTGTGGTGGCGGCGCGAACGGGGGGCGGCGACCGTCCGCTGTGGTGTCACGTTGTGGCGGGAGGGGCCCACCCGCGTGGTCGACCGCCCGGTTCGTCGAGAGGATTCATCGAGAGCTAATAACTAACAGGATGGAGCGCGACGGTACGAGTGGCGCCCGGGCGACGACGTTGCAGCAGCCGAGTTCGGAGCGCCAACGAGGTGTAACCATGGCAGGGACCAACGACACGAACGAGGAACTGGTGCGCGACTACCTGCGAGCGTTCAACGAGCGGGACCACGACCGTATGACCGAGCTCCTTGCGGACGACGTCGTCGAGCACGGCGTCGGCGAGGAGCTCCACGGGACCGACGAGATACTCGACTTCCTCGACGCCTACTTCGAGACGTTCCCGGACTACTCGGGGACGACCGACCGGATGGTGTCCGAGGGCGATACCGTCGCGGTCCGGTACACGGTCAGCGGGACACACACCGGCGAGTACCGGGACGTCGAGCCGACGGGGCACAAGGCCGAGTGGGCGGGGCTCGCGATGTACCGCGTCGAGGACGACCGGATCGCCGAGATCTGGATCGAGGAGGACCGACTGGGCCTGCTCGAGCAGCTCGAGGTGCTCGACCCACCCGCACACCTCCGGGTGTAGCGGCGGTCGGCACGCCCGTGCTCACTCGGTGGGCTTGCGCTCCTGCGTCGGGGGGTCGCTGATGTACACCTTCGTGTCGGCCGGGGCGTCGTCGGTGACCCAGGAGTTCGCGCCGATGCTGACGTGGTCGCCGACCGATATCGCGCCGAGGACCTTCGGTGCCGTGGTCGACGAAGAGGTACTCGCCGATCTTCGCGCCGGGGGGGATGTCGATGCCGGTCTTCGTCTTCGCGTACTCCGTCAGCTCCCGGGCGTACTCCGGCTCGCCCGCCTCGTAGATGCTGTGTGCGACCCGCTGGACGAGTATCGCGAAGAAGCCGGGGTACGAGCGGATGACCTCGAGGTAGGACTTCGCGGCCGGGTCGCCCTTGTACGCGGCCTCGACGTCCTTCTTGAGGAGGCTCCGGATCGCCGGCAGCCGGTCGAGGACGGCGTCCACCGTCTCGTCCGGCTCCTCGTTGCCGTACGGGCGGATGCCCGCCCGGAACAGCCCCCCGAGGTCCTCGAGCCGCGCCTCGACCGTCCGGTGGTCCCGGACCAGCGGCGTCGCGTTCCAGCACCGCGGGAAGAACAGCTCCTGGAGGACGTCGGCCACCTCCCGCTCGTGGTCGTAGCTCGGAAAGCCCATCGCACCCCGCGTCGGGAACGGGTCCGCGTCCTCCTGGTACGAGGCGTGCAGCCGCTCCGCCGCGTCGCCCGAGTATGTGTACTCCATACCCATCGTTCCGGGCGGACGATACTAAGAGGAATCGCAGTCCCGGCGCCGGCCGTGGCGTGGGTTATATTGTCTCCGGTTCGGAACTCGTGGGTATGGGTAACGAGTGCCACTTCTGCCGTGGTATCGTCTCGGCCCACGGGGCCGGCGACATCCTGCTGGACGACCACGGGGACCACCGCGTCTTCCTCCACGAGCAGTGCGCTGCGGGCCACGACCTCATCGAGAAGGGTCGCGATTCGGTCGAGATAACCTGCCCCGAGTGCGGCGCAGTCGAGGTCCACTGACGGGGTCGTGACCGCTCTCGGCGGTCCCGTTCTCCACGTGCGGGTTTCGCGCTCGACCCGACCGGGTCCGTCCCGACCGTGCCGAACCGCGACGGCCACGGCTACGGCAGGTCGACCGGGACGTCCGCCTGGAGGCTCGCCGCCTTGACGGTGTTGTACATGAGCATCGCGATGGTGAGCGGCCCGACGCCGCCGGGAACGGGCGTGATGGCGTCGGCCTTGGCCTTCGCGCTCTCGAACTCCACGTCGCCGACGAGTTCGTACCCCTTCTCCGTGTCGGCGTCGACCCGGTTGACGCCGACGTCGATGACGACGGACCCCTCCGAGAGCATCGAACCGTCTATCATCTCCGGGACGCCGGCGGCCGCGATAACGATGTCCGCTCG
>PXQM01000101.1 GCA_003021325.1 Halobacteriales archaeon QH_10_70_21 | reverse complement strand
GCCGTCGAGGCCGCCGAACAGCCCGACGTTGCCGTCGCCACCGTCGAGGAGGGCGCCGCCCACGTCCACACCGTCGCCCAGTACGGCGTCGACGAGCGCGCCTCCATCACGTCCACGACGGGGAAGGGCGAGTTCGCCCGCTCCCGCGAGGAGCTGTTCGAGGAGCTGACTTCGGTCCTGCGACGGCTCGACGTCGAGGCCATCATCCTGGCGGGCCCCGGCTTCACCAAGGGGGACGCGCTCGATTTCATCGAGGACGAAGCGCCGGGAGTCGCCGAGCGAGTCCGGACCGTCCACACCGCGAGCGCCGGCGACCGCGGCGTTCACGAGGTGCTCAAGCGCGGTGCCGTCGAGCGGGTCCAGACCGAGACCCGCATCGCCGAGGAGGCCGAGCTCATCGACGAGCTGATGGAGCGCATCGGCGAGGGCACGAAGGTGGCCTACGGTATCGACGAGGTAGCCGAGGCGGCCGAGTACGGCGCCGTCGAGACGCTGCTCGTCCTCGACGAGCGGCTGCGCGCCGAACGGGCCGGCGAGGGCGACTGGGACGTCGACGTCAACGACGTGGTCGAGAGCGTCGAACAGCAGGGCGGCGACGTGACCGTCTTCTCCCACGAGTTCGACCCCGGACAGCAGCTCCGCAATCTCGGGGGCATCGCCGCGCTGCTGCGCTACCGGCTGAACTGAACGGGTCGATACCTGCTCCCGTAGACCCCGAGAGGCGTCGCGTCCTCAGTCTCGCCGCGAGACGTCGACCGTCAGGCCGTCGCGGGCCATCCGGACGTCGCCGTCGAAGCGCTCCCGGACGGACTCGACCATCGACTCGTGCTCGCCGTCGGTGTGGGGGGACAGGTGCGTCAGATAGACGCGGCCGATATCGCGGCCGGCCAGCACCTCGCCGAGCTGGGTCGGCGTCGGGTGGTTGTCGACGTCGATGCCGTCGGGAAACGAGCAGTCGTGCGCAGCCAGCGCCGAGCGTCGTCCGTCTCGAAGCGGTAGGCCAGACAGTACATCGAGTGGACCGTCTCGACGGCCTTGACATCGTAGCCGGTGACGGCGAACGACCCCGGCTCGACCTCGCGGAACGACAGCTCGAAGCGGCCCGCCATGTAGTCGTGGACCGAGAGGAGGTCCTCGACGAGCGCCCGCGTCCCCTCGGGGCCGACGACTTCGAGCTCCGTCTCGCCGGCCAGCCACCGCGCCTTCAACAGCGGCAGCAGGTCGGAGACGTGGTCGAGGTGGTGGTGGGTCAGGAGGACCGTTCCGATTCCCTCGTAACCGACGTCGGTCGCCGCGAGTCCGTGCACCGCGCCGCTGCCGCAGTCGACCAGGAGCGGGTCGGCGTCGCCGCCGGGGTCCTCGACGAGCAGCCCCGTCTGGTAGCGCTCGCCGGTCGGCATCGCCGACCCGGTCCCGAGGAACGTCACCTGCATACCGGACCCGTGGACGCGGGACGGTAAGTGCGCTGTGGTGCGGTGGGCTCGTCCCGGAGGTGGACCCGACGTCGGACGTCGGGTTCGAGCGGCTCTTCACGGCCGTGAACCGCCTCCTCGCCGCGCTCCAGTACCTCGAGGAGGGCGTCCTCGTGGTGGCGCTGCTCGCGCTCGCGTGGGCCACCGGACAGCTCGTCCGGTACGTCGTAGCGCGGCGTCGGGTGCTCGAGGCGACCATCGTCGGCGAGGAACCCGCCAGGCTGCCCGCGCCGGAGGACCCGGACGCCCTCGACCGGCTCCAGGAGGCGCTCTCGATTCGGGCCGGTGGCGGACCGTCCTGACGCGCCGGCGGCGCCGGTCCGGAGCCGGCCGGTAGCCGCACACTCCGGCGGTGAGCCATCCCAAAGAGTTGCATGGGAGCGGTCCGAGACGGTAGCTGTCGAGGGATGGCCTCCGAGGAGTTCGAGTTCGGCGACGTGTTCGCTGGCGAGGACTTCGACAGTGACGCGGCGAAGCGCGAGGCCCGCCGGTTCCTGGATGGCTGGACCGAAAACGACGTCTCGGCTGCGTCGGACCGCACGCGTCGGCTGGCCATCCTGGGCGCCGCCGGCCTGCTGGCGGCCGCACTCGTGCCGACGACGACCGTGCTCGCGGGCCGCATCATGGACGCAGTCTTCTACGGACTCCTCGTCGAGGTCGGGGTCATGGCGAGCGTCCACTACCTGTTCCGGGGCGTCGACCGCCCGAGAGAGGTCCTCGAGCGCGACATCGACGGCGTCAGGACCGTCGGCCTCATCGTTCTGCTGGCGATGGCGTACGCGGCGACGAACGTCCGCGCCGGACGGCTCCTCTGGCGGTACGTGTTCAAGTCGGCGGCGTTCGCCCCGGGGACCCGCCCGCCCCGGTTCCGGGCGGACGGCACGCCGCCACTCGTCACCTGGGGCCGGCGGCTCGTCGTCACGGCCGCCGTCATCGTCGTCGCGGACGTTACGTGGTACGTACTGACGCGAACGGGTGCGGGCCCCCGGCTGTTCGAGGCGGTCTCCGCCGGCGACACCGGCGTCGGCTGGAGCTTCGACCCGGCGACGGACCGCTCGACGCTCGAGGTGGTCGCGCTGTACGCCGTCGTCTTCCTCGTCGGCGTGCTCGTCGCCATCACCGTTTCGGTCCGTCGCTGAGGGCCGACCCGGCCGTGTTCCGGCCGCCTGTCGGCCGGGCCGGTCACTCCTCGCCGGCGGCGAACTCCACGAGCGTGAGGTCGCGCTCGAGCATGCAGTAGTCGTGGGGCGGCTCGCCGACCACCTCGGTTATCTGGTACTCCTCCTCGAAGTCGGCGCCATCGGGTTCGCAGAACTCGTGACTCGGGCACTCGGTGTACGGACAGGGTCCGGCCAGTTCTGCCTTGCTCCCGGCGTAGGCGACGGTCGAGGGGACGTTCGCCAGGACGGGTGCCGGTTCGACCTCGACGGCTGTGACGCCGGTGTCGTGGACGGCACACTCGAGGGTCCCGGACTCCCGGACGCCGGTCACGCGGTAGCGGCGGCCCTCGGTGAGGTTGAGACACTGCTCGCGGTACGGACAGCCCTCGCAGGCCGTCGACTCGCCGCCGTAGACGAACTCGGTCCCCACCTCCGCGAGCCGTTCCCCGATGAGCGTGACCGTCGGCATACGACTACCTTCCGTCGGCGGTGTGTTAAGCGCGTCGGCAGTTACCCGTCGCGACCGGTCAGCGCGTCCAGTTCCGCGAGGTACTCCTCGCGAGGCACCTGGTACAGCGAGCGGTAGTCGATTTCGCCGTCGGCGAAGCGGCGGGTCAGTTCCTCGGCGGTCTCCATCGCCGCCCCAATCGTGTCGTGGGCGTCCGGCGGTCGGTTGACCTCCGGTTCGAGGTAGAGCGTCACCATCCAGGGGGCGTCGGGCGGCAGGTTCCGGGGGCCCTCGGGGCGGCGGTTCCGTCGGCCCCGCGTGACGTAGAGCGTCGGCAGACACGGCGCCGGGAACTCCGAGCCGTCGAACACCTCCGGGCGGTACGCGAGGATGACCCGGTCGTCCTCCGCGTTCCAGACCCGCCAGCCGTCGCCGAGGGCCCCTTCGTCGAGCATACCCCCAGTTCGGCCGCCCGGCTCATCAGTATCCCGGTTTATAAATAGGGGACAACGTTCGTCCATTAGACCGTGGGTTCGGTCGACGATTTCCGACGCAGTGGAGCGTTTTGCCGGGAATCTGACCTTCAATCTGATTGACCATTGTCGTAAAGGTTTATGCTACCGTAGCACAAACCTATTTCATAGTACCGGTGGTCCTGCCGCCCACCGTATCACCGGCCCGCCTGCGAGGTCCGAACGGGACCGCGTCGGAGGGTTCCCGTGGTACACGGCCGCGTGGCACGCCCCCGAGACGACGGCCGCAACGGCCAGCCCGGTTCTGCCGGGTGGGACGTGCGAGCGTCCCCGTGATAGAATGAGAGACATGGAAACCCTCGAGGAACTCAGCAAGGAGTACAGGAACTCGATCCCGTCGGACCTCCGCGAGACGCGGTCGTTCGACTGGTACCTCGAAGAGCTGTACGACGACCCGAAGATAGCGCGCAATGCCCACCAGCGGGTCGCGGACATGTTCGACTACTACGGCACCAGCTACGACGACGAGGCCGGGGTCGTGGAGTACGAACTCGCCTCCGAGGACCCGCTCGGCGAGGGCGAGAACACCTTCTACGGCCGGGTCATCCACGAGGCTATCCACGAGTTCATCAACAAGGTGAAATCCGGCGCCCGGGGGCTGGGCCCCGAGAAGCGGATCAAACTGTTGCTCGGGCCCGTCGGCTCCGGGAAGTCCGACTTCGACCGCCAGATTCGGCGCTACTACGAGGACTACACGACCCGCCAGGAGGGCCGGATGTACACCTTCCGGTGGACGGGGCTGTGTGACGTCCTCGTCGACCAGGACCCCGCCGACGACGTCGTCCGGTCGCCGATGAACCAGGACCCCATCGTGCTACTGCCGGAGAAGCAGCGCGCGGGCGTGCTGGACGACATCAACGAGCGACTGGACGCCCCCTACACCATCCGCAACGAGCAGGCACTGGACCCCGCAAGCGAGTTCTACATGGACAAGCTGCTCGAGCACTACGACGACGACCTCCAGGCGGTGCTGGAGAACCACGTCGAGGTCGTCCGGCTGCTCGCCGACGAGAACAAGCGGCAGGGCATCGAGACCTTCGAGCCCAAGGACAAGAAGAACCAGGACGAAACCGAGCTAACGGGCGACGTCAACTACTCGAAGA
>PXQM01000100.1:6333-8339 GCA_003021325.1 Halobacteriales archaeon QH_10_70_21 | reverse complement strand
CCATCCCGCTCGTTCCGTCGGTGGACGGCCCGTTGACCACGATGCCCTCGTCGGGGGCATCCGCCGACAGGGCGTCGAGACAGCTCTCGAGCCGGTCGCGGTCGTTCAGCGTCGGGACGACCACCGAGAGGTACATACTTCCGGGGTAGCGGGCTTGGGCATTAAAAGCTCCGCGTCTGCGTCGTCTCGTAGGCCGTCAGGGGTCGGTGCCCACGGAACGGCGGACCGCGCTCGGGGCGGCCGCGAACGCCCACCCGGGCGACGGCACTCCCGGCATCGGTCACTCCGGCAGGCGGGTGTCCCAGTAGGAGACGGAGGCCAGCCGGTCGCCGACCGGCGACCGTACCACCGCCGAGTCGAGCGCCCGGAACGGGCTCGCGACCCAGCCGGGAACCTGCCGGTAGAAGCCGTACGGGACGAAGAAGTCGTGGCTCGCGTCGACCAGCTCGAGGTCGGCGCCGACGACCAGCTCCCGTACCTCCCGCTCGGAGTAGAGCCGCGATCCCATCGGGAGCGCCCAGTTGTATATCGAGCGCATCGAGTAGCGCTTGAACGTGTCGAAGAATACCTGTTCGGCCGAGACCCGCCGCAGCTCGGCCATGAACCCTTCCGGGTCGTGAGCGAGATGGAAGAACCGCATCGCGAAGACCGAATCGAAGTGGTCGTCGGGGAACGGCAGCCCGCCGGCGTCGGCCTGCATGAACTCGATGGTCCCCTCGACGCCCGCGGCCCTGGCCTTCGCCCGGCCCTGCTCGAGCATCGCCTCGGAGATGTCCACCCCCACGATGTCGGCCCCCCGGTCGGCCAGGGTGACGGTGAACCGGCCCGTCCCGCAGGCCACCTCCAGGATGCGCTTGTCGTCGACGGGCGACAGGGCGTCGACAACAGCCTCCTTCTCGCGGCGGTCGATGAACCGCCCCCCTCGCGAGAAGCGCTTGTCGTCGTACGCCTCCGCGATGTCGCGCTCCTGGTACCACTCCTGTCCCTTCACGCTACCAGAACCGACCCGCCGGTGGCATAAAAGGATGCTGGATACGCCGGAACCACCGGAGTACGCCGCTCCGTGCGGGCGTTCTTGTCCCGCGCCGGGCGGAGCGAATCGCCAGCGCCGGCCGCAGCACCCACGCCCGGCGGACGGCCCTCCCGACGGTCCGCTCCTTTCGACGACTGCGGACCGTGTTCACGAGCACGCGGTCGGCGTCGTCGTCGATCCACACCGGCGTCAAGTGCGGCGTCCCGTCCGGCATGACCGTCGACAGGTGTGCGAACGTCCGTCTCCCGAGGAGGTCGTGGTACGCCTCCGGAATCGAACTCACGCGTTCCGGCACGGCCGCCGCCCACAACGGCTTTGGGGGGGTGCCGACGGGACGGCCCGGCCCGGCGCGCGCGAGCAGTAAACGGGGGTGTAGCGGCCCCGTTCGGGCCGCTTCGGGGCGGCTGCGCTCGCACCGGCACCGGCCGGGGCGGACGACGAAACTCTCCGCACGTTGAGAATAATTGCCGTAACCGTCGGGATTCGCGCCACCCGGCGGCGGCCGGCCATATCAAACGTCCACGAAGAACCGGTTTTACCCCTACAGGTTCCCACAAACGTTGCGACGTTAAAACTTGTAAGGGTCGAGAGTATAAGGGGGCATTATACACACTTGAGTGTAGGTATTGTTTTGTCACACATATAGCGAAGGTTTACCAGTGGGTTCCACCGAGGGGGCAACATGAGCACGACCACGGAGGAACGCTCACGCCAGGCCGACTCACCGTTGGCGGACCCGGAGTTCCGGGACCGCCTCCGCGAACTGCCCCCGAGCGCGAAGCTCGTCGCCAAGGTGCTGGAGGGGGCCTCGCCCCTCTCGCAGGGGCAGCTGGCCGAGGAGTCGCTGCTGCCCGACCGCACCGTCCGCTACGCGCTGAACCGCCTCGAGGAGGAGGGGCTCGTCGACTCGCGGTACTCCTTCCACGACGCCCGCAAGCAGGTCTACTTCCTCGAGAACTTAGCCCCGGACCGT
>PXQM01000100.1:0-6317 GCA_003021325.1 Halobacteriales archaeon QH_10_70_21 | reverse complement strand
GCTCCGCATGCAGCCCTCTACGAGATACGTCCTCGCGGTACTCGTCGGTCTCGTTGCCGGCAGCGTCTCGTACGTCCTGATTCGACCCGACTTCGAGGTCGGGCCGGTCCTGTTCGCGTCGGGGTTGAACGCGGTCGTCTGGACGGCTGCGGTCGGGGTCTACCTCCCGGTGTACGAGCGGTTCGACGGCCCGCCGGCCGGCGCCGACGACCTCGGGGCCGCCGCCAAGTGGGGCGGCATCGCCGGCGGCGCCGCGAGCCTCAGCGTGTCGGGGACCGCCGTCGTTCTCATGCTCCAGTCGCCGTCGCTGCGCTACGTTGCGGTCGTCGGTGGCTTCGACTTCGGCGCCGTCCTGTTGCACACGTCAATCGGGATGCGCCTCGTCGCCGTCCGCGTCCGCGGCGGGTAGCGAGGCTCGACCGCAGACGGCGGCCCGTGGCGGCTCACGGAACGAAGACCACGGGACAGTCGTGCTCTTCGAGGATCCGCTGTGGGGTGCTCTCGGAGAAGACCGAGTCGAGGAACGACTCCTCGGCGTACCCGATGACGGCGGTGTCGATGTCCGACCCCTCGACGACGTCGAGCATCTTCTGGCGGATCTCCCCCATCGATTCGACGTCCGTCACCGACTCGACGCGCACGTCGACGTCGGCGTCCCGCTCGTCGGCCATGCGCTCTATGTCCACGGCCCCGATGTTCTCCTCGAGGTCGATGGAGTCAGCAGAGAGGTGGATGGCGGTCACCTCCAGGCTGTCGTGGGCGCCGTAGGCGTCGAGCGCGTACTCGACGACGCGCTCGCTGCTCGGGGAGAACCCGAACGCCGACTGTGGCACCTGGCTGTCGACCGGGACGATGTCGAACGGCAGGAGGATGTGCATACGTGAACTGGCTCACAGTTCCAAATAGTTCTTTCTCCGCGACGGTCGGGCGACCTCGAGGACCCGGGACCGCGCGGACCCGGGGGAATCCTGCGTAGTCGGGGGGACCCGCACACGACTTAAGCAATCGCCGCCCCTTCGACCGGTATGCACGTCGAGCGCATCCCCGTCGAGGCCCCGACCCGGGCGCCGACCGGCGCGACCGCCTGCTACGTCCTCGGGGCGTCCGAGGCCCTGCTCGTCGACCCGGCCGCCCCCGACGACCGCATCGAGGCAGAACTCGACGGGGTCGAGCACGTCGCCGTCACCCACCACCACCCCGACCACGTCGGCGCGGTCGCGGCGTCCGCCGGGACGGCCGGCGCGACCGTCTGGTGCCGCCGGGGCCGCGAGGACGCCTTCACCGCAGCGACCGGCGTCGGCCCCGACCGGACGTTCGCGGAGGGGACCGCCATCGGGACCGGCGAGGGGACCGTCGTCGTCCGGGACACCCCGGGCCACGCTCCCGAGCACGTCGCCTTCGAGACCCCCGACGCGCTCGTTTCCGGCGACCTCGCGGTCGCCGCCGGGAGCGTCGTCGTCGGCGCGCCGGAGGGCGACATGCGCGCCTACCTCGCCTCCCTGCGGCGCGTGCTGGGGCTGGCGCCCGACCGCCTCCTGCCGGCGCACGGGCCCGTCATCGAGGACCCCCGGGCGACCTGCGAGCGGCTCATCGACCACCGCCTCGACCGCGAGCGGCGCGTCCGCGAGGCCGTCGCGGCCGGCAACCGGACCGTCGCCGCCATCCTCGACGCCGCCTACGACAAGGACCTCTCCGGCGTCCGCGACCTCGCCGGCGCCACCGTCCGTGCCCACCTCGAGAAGCTGGCCGCCGAGGGGGACGTCCGCTGGGACGGCGCCCACGCCGACCCGGCGTAATCGGGGGGCTTATTCCCGTTCGGCCGAACCGTCGGGCATGCGCCTCGAGGCCGAACTCGACCGCGCCCACAGCCTCCCGGTGGCCGAGCTGGCCGACGCCATCGAGGCCATCGGCTTCGAGTGCACCCGCTGTGGCGGCTGCTGTAAGGCCGTCGAGGGCGACGACGGCGAGCGCCAGGAGCACACCGCCACCGTCTTCCCCGACGAGGTCCGCGACCTGCAGGACGCCACGGAGTCCTTCGAGGAGTCCTACGACTGGCGGGACCTCGCCCGCCCGATGCCCTACGGCGTCACCGAGGGGCCGGACGGCCCGGCGGGCGAAACGTTCGAGTGGGCGCTGCAGACGGACGCCTGCGGGGACTGTGCGTTCTACGCCGAGGCCGAGGACGGCACCGGCGCCTGCACCGTCCACGCCGACCGGCCGCTCATCTGCCGGACCTACCCGTTCAGCGTCGTGCTCGACGACGGGGAGGCAGCGGACGGCACGGCCGTCGCCCAGCCGATGGGCGAGGCGGTCGACCGCGAGGGTCCCGTCCGTGCCCACGAGTGCGAGGGGCTCGGTCGCGACATCTCGCGGGCCGACGCCGAGGAGCTGGCCGCAGCGCTCAAGCAACGGGCGGTTCGCGAACTGGAGGAGGCCATCGCGGTCCGGGACGGCTACGAGCCCCGGCCCGACGCCGACGGCGTGGTCGTCCACGACTCCGAGGGCGCAAAGCACCCCGACGGACGGCCCCTGGATAGCCGGTAGCTTCTATACGGGCCCCTCGCATATTGTGGGCGAAGGTCTATGGAAATCTCCGATAAGCTCCTGTGTCTGTTCAGTGCCCGGATCGAAGAGGACGGCGACCGGTACGTGGTCGAGGTGCCCCGCCGGGAGGTCGAGACCGGCTCCATCGGCTCCGGCGACACCTACCGCGTCGCCCTGGTCGCCGGCGGCACCGAGACCGGGTCGACGAGCTCCAGCTCCGAGCCGAGCGACGAACCGCAACCCCCCGTCGAGGAGGGCGAGATACGCTACGTCGAGATCGAGGACCTCGGCAAGCAGGGCGACGGCATCGCCCGCGTCGAGCGCGGCTACGTCATCATCGTCCCCGGCGGCGAGGTCGGCGAGCGGGTGAAGGTCGAGATATCCGAGGTGAAGTCGAACTTCGCCGTCGGCGAGATTCTGGAGTAGCCGGGCACCGTTCTGCGGTATCTCGCGGGGCCGCTCGCCGACCGGCACAGCCCGCGCGGCCACGACCGTCCGCGTCGTTTCCGTCGCGGGCTCAGGAGACTGTCGCCACGACGGCGTCCCCGTACCCGTGTTCGGGTTGGCACGGACGCATCCGCTGCTACCGATGGTGACCCGGCAGCCCGCGTACCGCAAGCGGATCTCGCCGTCGTCGAGGTCCGAGACGACCGTCTCCAGAGCCTCCGCGTCGACGGTGTCGGTCAGCGGGGGCAGCGCCCGGCCGTCCGTGGAGTCCGGACCGGGATACGGAGCCGGATCCGAGCGCAGGGCCATCGAGACCGCCGTTACGATACGCTCTACGAGTGTCAGCTCGACGGAACGGCCGCTGGCGGCGACCGGCTCCGGAGAGGTCTGCTCGTCATCTGCCATCGGAGTAAGGTTTCGGGAGGAGACGTGTCACTCTCACCATTGCATACGTAACGGATTGAAAACACCTCCCCTCCTGGTCGTCAATGATGGTGCTCGCGATGAGGTTGCGGTAGCCCCGCCTGAGCCGCGCCGCCGGTGCCTGGCGCGTGATACCGAGACGCGTGGCGAGCTCCTCGAGGTCGGTCCGGCGCGAACCGTCGTAGTACCCCTGGCCGTACGCGAGCGTCAGCGCCTCGTGCTGTTCCGCCGTGAGGCCGTGGTCGGTCCTCTCGGCCGTCGTGATTCGGCTGAGGCTGGTGAGCGTGACGGGAATGCCCTGGTCCTCGCCGTACCGACGGAAGGTCGAGAACTGCTTGGCCTCGTGTGCCCGGAGTTCGAACGTCCACCCATCGTTCGAGCCCGTCGCCGAGAGGACCGTCACCCCCGACCGCTCGATGGCGCTCATGATTCCGAGGTACCCCGGCTCCCACTCCGCGCGGAAGAGGCCCTTGTCGCCCAGGTCCTCCATCAGCACGGCCGACCGCAGCTCCGGCAGGCCATCGAATATTTCCCGGATGGCCGCCAGGTCCCCGTCGGAGGTCCGGACCCAGACGTACGGCATCACGGTGTCGCCGCTTGGCACGACCCGGTCCAGGTCCAGCGTCGCCTCGGGCCGGTCCTCGAAGACCCGACCGAGCGGGAACCCCGACGGCGGGAGCGTGAACTCCGCGATAGATGCCATGCGTGCATTACAGCGCTGGTAAAATAAATCTACCCCGCGGCGTCATTACTCCTCGTCGGGAGGCCGTATTCCCGTAGCCAGGGCCGCTGTCGCTCTCGAGACCCGGTGGCGCCGCCGCCGGGTACCGACGGCAGCCCCCGAGACCGTGGGCGGCGTCCTCGCGCCCGTACGCCACCCGGTCGGCGGCGGGCCGGCGCGGCGTCGTGGTCGCGAGCCGGGTTTTCGACCTGTACCAACTCCGGCGGTTCCGGGGTCGGTTCTCCCGCTGTTGGGGCGGAAAACCACACGAAAGCGGCGTGTTGACCGACCGTACCAAACCGCATTTGCCGTGGTAGCACCATCGGGTTGGTATGAGCGCGACCGCAACGACACCGACCACCGACCTCAGCGAGAAGCAGCGACGCATCCTGGCGTACCTCCACGAGGAGGGCCGGATGCGGACCTACTTCAAATCGCGGCTCATCGGCGAGGAGCTGGACCTCTCCGCGAAGGAGGTCGGCGCCAACATGACCGCCATCTGCGAGGGCGACTTCGACGTCGACGTCGAGAAGTGGGGCTACTCCTCGGGGACGACGTGGAAGGTCACGGTCTGACTCCCGGGGTGGACCACCGCCGTCGCCGAATTCTCACTCCGACCGCCGGTCGGACTCGAGCAGTCCGTACACGACCCGGTCGACGTACTCCCCGTCCAGGAAGTAGACGTCCCGGTGGCGGCCCTCCTGGACGAAGCCCAGGCTCTCGAGCGCCGCGCGGGTTATTGAGCCGTGCCAGCCCGACCGCGCCGAGCGGCTCGCCGTCGTCACAGACGATGAGCCGCAGCTCGGAGTCGTCGGTCCCCTCTGGGTCCGCGAGCTCGTCGGCAGTCCCCGCGACGGTCTGCGGTCGGGTCTGTGGCAGCCAGGGTCTGACGTCGGGGTCGTTGCGCCACCGGGCGATGAACTCGGCGTCGTCTTCGGCGACCGTGTGGAGGTCCATGGTGTCGCCGTGCAGGAACACCGGACCGGGCATACCTCGCCATCGGACGGGGTCCGGGAGGTGTCTTCGGCCGGTGTGCCACCGGCTCCCGAGGAGTCGTGCCGTCCCGCTCAGGGGTCGTAGCGGAGGAGGTCGTCGGCCTCGCCCGCGATGGCCACCGCCTCGGCTCCGAAGGAGTCGGCGTACCTGACGACGAGCGTCAGGAGCGTCTCCGGGCGCCGGACGGCGTAGCCGTCGCCCCGCGAGAGTAGGCCCGCCGACTCGAGTTCGGCGGCGTACTTCGAGACGGTCGAACGGGAGACGTCGGCGGCCGCCGCGAGGTCGGCGCCCGCCCAGCGCGCGCTGCTCGAAGTCCGAGAACCGCCCGGCCGGGAAGTAGCGCGTGTAGTCGCCGTCCTTGCGGTCGACGACGACGTCGTCGGTCGCCAGCCGGCGGAGGTGGTGCTGGGTCTCGCCGGTGCCGAGCTGGAGGTCGTCCCGCAGCTTCGAGAAGTGCGCGCCGGGCGTCGCCGCGAGGTAGCCGCCGATGGCGTCGCGGACGTCGCTGTCGCCGTCGGCCGCAGCGATGCCGACCAGCGGGGTCGTCGCTCCGAGCGCCGCGAAGCGCTTCAGCGTTGCCCGCTTGCTCTCGTCGACGCCGCCGTCGGTCATTGCCACTCGTTGGCCACTCCGGGGTATAACCCCTTCGCCACGGTGACGCGGGGCTTTTTAGTTCGTCTCGGTCTCGGCGTCGCCGGAGCCGTCACCGTCCTCCGAGGTCGTGCTCCCGGTCCCCACGTCGCTGCCCTCCTGGGTCGTGCTCCCTGTCCCGACGCCGCTGCCCTCCTGGGTCGTGCTCCCTGTCCCGACGCTGCTGCCCGCGTCCGGCATCTCCTGGTCCATCTCGGCGATGACCTCGTCGGGGTCTTTGATGTCGGCGGGGTCGGCGCCCTCCTTGATTGCCTGGGCCTCCTGCTCCATCTGTTCGACGTCCATCTCGGTCTCCTCCTCGATCTGGCCGAGTATCTCCTCGATGTCGTCGAGCCCGAGCATCTCGCGGGTCTCGGCGTCGAACTCGAGGCTCTCGAGCAGTTCGCCGTCGGTGGCGACGTCGCTGCCGGTGAGGTGCTGGCCGTACCGGCTGAGCAGCGACGTCAGCTCCTGCGGCAGGACGAACGTCGTGGATTCGCCCGTGCCGATCTCCTCCAGGGTCTCCATGCCGCGCTCGACGACGGCGCGCTCGCCC
>PXQM01000099.1 GCA_003021325.1 Halobacteriales archaeon QH_10_70_21 | reverse complement strand
GGCACTCAGCGGTACTCCCGGATGAACTCGCGGTCCGTCTCCTCGGACTCGACGGCCCGGCCGCCGCAGTCGCCGGCGAACGCCTCGGCGTCGGTCGGCTCCCCGAACGGTAGCAGCCCCGCACCCATCCCGCCCAGCACGTCGCTTCCGGCGACGTACTGCAGTTCGGTCGCGGGCGCGAAGCTCCCGGCTGCGGTATGTGAACTGGTGTAGGTCCGGCCCTCGCGGTCGGTCGGTTCGTACTCCACGCGGGAGTAATCGGTCGCGTAGATGACGACTGCGGTCCGGCCGCGCCGTTCCCGCCGGGAGTGGTACGGGGACAGTCCCGCGACGAGCGTGTGGAACCGGGCGGGCCGTCGTCGCCCTCCGGGGAGTACTCCTCGTAGAAGACCTGTCCGTTCGGGCCGAAGTGCTCCCCGATGACCATCCCGCCCTCGTCGTCCCGTTGCTACTCGAGAGGTCGACCGGGTCGGGCGGGTCCTCGCTGTCGCTCTCGTCGCCGAGACAGCCGGCCAGCACGAGGCAGGCCGCACCGGCCGCCGTCACCGTTCGCCGTCTTTTGAGCGGTGTCCTCGCGTCCGTTCGTTCCGGTCCGAAGCGACGACACGCGAGTCGTCCTCGAGTTCCCACCGTCCGGGACCCGACACGGGGGGCTTTTTGCTCCGTCCGCCCCGAGCGCCGGTATGGTCTCGGACCTGTTCGACGCCGACCGGTGGGAGCCGGTCACCGACGACTTCGAGGACATCACCTACCACCGGGGGACGGACGTCGGGGCGGTCCGCATCGCCTTCGACCGGCCGACGGTGCGCAACGCCTTCCGCCCGGAGACGGTCGACGAACTCTACACCGCCCTGGACCACGCGAAGCGGCAGACCGACGTCGGCTGTATCCTCCTGACGGGCAACGGTCCGTCGCCGAAGGACGGCGGCTGGGCCTTCTGCTCGGGCGGCGACCAGCGTATCCGGGGTGATGCGGGCTACGAGTACGAGGAGAGCGACTCGCCAGCTCCCGAGGCTGAACGGCAGTCCGCTCCCCGGCTCCACATCCTCGAGGTCCAGCGGCTCGTCAGACACGTCCCCAAGCCCGTCGTGGCCGTGGTGCCCGGCTGGGCGGTCGGCGGCGGTCACTCGCTGCACGTCGTCTGCGACATGACGCTGGCCTCGGCGGAGCACGCCAGGTTCCTCCAGACGGACCCCGACGTCGCCTCCTTCGACGCGGGGTTCGGGTCGGCGTACCTTGCCCGGCAGGTCGGCCACAAGAAGGCCCGCGAGGTGTTCTTCCTCGGGAAGACCTACTCGGCCGAGGAGGCCGTCGAGATGGGGATGGCCAACGAGGCGGTCCCCCACGAGGAACTCGAGGCGGTGGCCCTCGAGTGGGCCGGGTCCATCTGCTCGAAGTCGCCGATGGCCATCCGGATGCTCAAGTACGCCTTCAACATGGACTCGGACGGCCTCGTGGGCCAGCAGGTGTTCGCCGGCGAGGCGACGCGGCTCGGTTACATGACCGAGGAGGCAAAGGAGGGCCGCGACGCGTTCAACGAGGGGCGCGAGCCCGACTTCGACGATTTCGACTGGCACTACTGAGGCCGCACGTGGGACCGACACGCCCGGTCGGTCCGCCGCGCCGCGCGTCCCGGGCAGACCTGCCCGGGTCACTCCCGGGGTCCCGACGCCCGGTCCAGTTCCGGCGTCCCGGCCCCTCCGGAGCGGTACGGACGCCCCGCGACCGGTCCGAACGCCTCAGTTTAGACATTGAGTGTATCTGATTGGTATTGATTGGTATCAAAAGGTAAGACTTATGTCCCGTCGCCTCCCACGTTGAAGTACAATGAGCGAAAACAACTCCCCTGTCAGTACGATGTTCGAGATGCAGCGGACGACCCTCGAGCAGACACAGAGCGTCTTCGAGCGGTCGGTCGAGTTCCAGCAGGACGTCAACGCGCGGATGCTCGACGCCGTCGGCCCGGCCCGCGACGTCTCCGAGCGCAGCAACGACGTGGTGCGGACCGGCTTCGAGACGTACTTCGACGCCATCGAGGCCGCGACGCCCGGCGACCGGGAGGTCGTCGCCGACATCCGCGAGACCATCGACGAGCAGCTGGCGACCATCGAAGACACCCAGGCCGACGCCTTCGACCAGCTCGAGGCCAACCTCGAGGACGGCACGGAGTCCGTCGACGAGATGCTCGAGGAGCTCCTCGAGACCATCGACGAGCAGCTCGACTCGCTGCTGGAGGCCCACGAGGACCTCGAGACCCAGACCGTCGACGCCTACGACCAGCTCGAGGAGTCCGTCGAGGACCTCCAGGACGAGCTCGAAGAGCAGAACGAGGAGTTCCAGGAGCGCTTCGAGGACCAGCTCGACGAGCTCCAGGAGCGCATCGAGGAGCAGACCGAGACGCTCTCCGAGCAGGTCGAGGACGTCACCGAGCAGGTCGAGGACGCCAACCCCGCCGCCTGACGCGGCACTACGCCGCACACGTTTCCCCTTCTTTCGCGCCGACGAACCACTAGCGGTAGCTTCTGCTGTCCTCGAGCACAACGGACCCGACCGCTTCCCCCGCGCTTTTAGGAGCGCCGCCCGGATGACCGACAATGACCGAGGCGGTCTCACGGCGCCGGGCATGGCTGATGGCGGCCCGCCCGCAGACGCTGCCGGCCGGGATCGCGCCCGTCATCGTCGGAACCGGGCTCGCGGTCCGCGACGGCGTCTTCGCCGCGTTGCCGGCGGTCTTCGCGCTGGCCGGCGCGCTGCTGTTGCAGATCGGGACGAACTTCGCCAACGACTACTACGACGCCGTCCGCGGCGCCGACACCGACGACCGTGAGGGGTTCACCCGCGTGACGGCCGGCGGCCTCATCGAACCAGCGGCGGTCAAGCGCGCGATGTACGCGGCGTTCGGGCTGGCCGTCCTCCTCGGGGTCTACCTCGTCTACGTCGGCGGCGTCCCCATCCTGGTGGTGGGCCTCGCCTCCGTCGTGGCCGGCATCACCTACACCGGCGGCCCGCTCCCGTACGGCTACCGCGGGCTCGGGGACCTCTTCGTCTTCGTCTTCTTCGGCCTCGTCGCCGTCGCCGGCACCTACTACGTCCAGGCGGTCGCCGGCACCGGCGCCGCGCTGCCGCTGTGGCTCCCGGCAGGGACGCTCCCGGTCCGGTCGGTCGTGGCCGGGCTCCCGGCCGCCGGCCTCTCGTCGGCCATCCTCGTCGTGAACAACATCCGCGACCGCGAGACCGACGCTGCGGCCGGGAAACGGACGCTCGCGGTCATCCTCGGCTACCGGCTCAGCCGGCTGGAGTGGACCGCCCTCGTCGGGACGGCATACGCGGTCCCGGTCGTCTTCCGGCTCGACGGCTACTCGCCGGCGGTCCTGTTGCCGCTGCTGACGGCGCCGCTCGCGGCGGCCATCGGGCGGACCGTCTGGACGCGGACCGGCGGCGAGGCGCTGAACCCCGCGCTCGAACGCACCGGCAAGCTGCTCTTCGCGCACTCGGTCCTGTTCGCGGCCGGGTTCGCGCTCCCGCTATGAACGTCGAGCCGTTCTCGCTGCCGCTCTCGCGGCCGCTGTCGACCGCCGACGGCACCATCGACGAGCGGGCCGGCTTTCTCGTCCGCGCCGACCTCGATGGACAGACGGGCGTCGGCGAGTCGGCACCGCTGCCCGGCTGGACGGAGTCGCTCGACGACTGCGAGTCCGCGCTCCGGTCGGTCTCGAACCCGGTCGCCGCACTCGAGGACGGCATCCTCGCGGACT
>PXQM01000098.1:9021-9790 GCA_003021325.1 Halobacteriales archaeon QH_10_70_21 | reverse complement strand
CTTCGAGGGGATGGAGGCCGACCTCACGAAACGGGAACGGACCATCGCCGAGGAGATACTCAAGGAGATCCGCGCCCGCCTCGGGTTCATGGAGGAGGTGGGCCTGGAGTACCTCACGCTGGACCGCGAGGCCTCCACGCTCTCGGGCGGCGAGAGCCAGCGCATCCGGCTGGCCACACAGGTCGGCTCCGGGCTGGTCGGCGTCCTCTACGTGCTCGACGAGCCCTCCATCGGCCTCCACCAGCGGGACAACGACCGCCTGCTGGACACGCTCTGCGGGCTCCGGGACCTGGGGAACACGCTGCTCGTCGTCGAGCACGACGAGGAGACGATGTGGCGGGCGGACAACGTGATCGACATGGGACCCGGCCCCGGCAAGCGCGGGGGCGATATCGTCGTCAACGGCGACGTCGAGGAGGTGATGGCCGCCGACGAGTCGGTGACCGGCGACTACCTCGCGGGTCGGAAGTCGATCCCCGTGCCCGACGAGCGCCGCGAGGCCGACGGCTACCTCACGGTCCGGGGCGCCCGCCAGCACAACCTCAAGGACCTCGACGTCGGGTTCCCGCTGGGCTGTTTCACGGCGATTACGGGGGTCTCGGGCTCCGGGAAGTCGACGCTGCTGCACGAGGTGCTGTACAAGGGGCTCGTGCGGCGGATGAACGACACGGACGTCAACCCCGGCGACCACGACGCCATCGACGGCATCGAGGAGATAGAGACGGTCCGGCTCATCGACCAGTCGCCCATCGGCCGGACGCCCCGCTCG
>PXQM01000098.1:3190-8970 GCA_003021325.1 Halobacteriales archaeon QH_10_70_21 | reverse complement strand
GGCGTCTTCGACCACATCCGGGAGCTGTTCGCCGAGACGAAGCTGTCGAAGCGGCGCGGCTACAGGAAGGGCCGCTTCTCGTTCAACGTCAAGGGCGGCCGCTGTGAATCGTGCGGCGGCCAGGGGACCGTCAAGATAGACATGAACTTCCTCTCGGACGTCTACGTCCCCTGCGAGGAGTGCGACGGCGCCCGCTACAACGACGAGACGCTGGAGGTCACCTACAAGGACGCCACCATCTCGGACGTGCTGGACATGGAGGTCGACGAGGCCTACGACTTTTTCGAGGGCCACTCCGGCATCCGGCGGCGGCTGAAGCTCCTGACGGACGTCGGCCTCGGCTACATGCGGCTCGGCCAGCCGTCGACAACGCTGTCGGGCGGGGAGGCCCAGCGCGTCAAGCTCGCCGAGGAACTCGGCAAACAGGACTCGGGCGACGCGCTGTACCTGCTGGACGAGCCGACCACGGGCCTGCACAGCGAGGACGAGCGGAAGCTCATCGACGTGCTGCACCGGCTGGTCGACGACGGCAACACGGTCGTCGTCGTCGAGCACGAACTCGACCTGGTCAAGAACGCCGACCACATCGTCCTGCTGCCCGCCGTCGACCTCGAGGGACCCCGTGGCGGACGGAGCCGCCGGACGGCCGCCGGCGACGACTGATACGGATCGTCGTAGTCTTTCACCGGTCGTCGCCAACCCCGCTGGCGACGACCGGTAACTCGTTGCGGAACTCCGTATCAGACGGCCCGTCGTACCGACTACAGGACTCCGCACGAGACGGCCCGTCGCGACCACGGTCGGCAGCTCCGTCTCTCGGTGCGGGGTCGTGGCCGCCGCTACCGGTCGTCGGCGTCCGGTGGTGCCGAATCGCGACGGTCCGTCCGGGGCGACGGGCGGTCCGCCGGGAGGACGGCGACGAACCGGAGCCGGCGGTAGTCGGCGACCCAGCGGCCGTCCTCGAAGCGCTCCGGCCGGAGCCGGTCCTCGACACTCGCGACGACCCCGCGGCGCTCGGCCGCCGACAGCGGCGAGAGGAACGCGTCGCCGAACATCGCCAGCCAGTCGACCAGCCCGTCCTCGCCGTTCTCCAGCTCGGTCGGCCGGTCGAACAGCGTCGCGTGCCGCACCTCGAAGCCGTGGGCCTCCAGGCGGGCGGCGTACTCGCCGACGCTCGGAAAGTACCACGGCGACGCCGGCTCGTGGCCGCGCCGTTCGAGTTCCGCTTCGAGCGCGCCGACGATGGCGGCGACGTTGCCGGTCCCGCCCATCTCGGCGACGAACCGGCCGCCCGGCTCGAGGGCGGCGGCGACCGACGAGAGCGCGCGGTCCTGCTCGTCGACCCAGTGCAGGGCCGCGTTCGAGAACACCGCGTCGAAGGACGCCTCGAACGGGAGCCGGCGGGCGTCGGCGTGGACGAACCGGCAGTCCGGGTGGTTCGTGCGGGCGGCCGAGACCATCTCGGGGGAGCTGTCGACGCCGACGACGTCGCTCCCGGCTTCGGCGATCTCCCTGGTCAGGTGGCCGGTCCCGCAGCCGAGGTCGAGCACCCGCTCGCCGGGGTCGGGGTCCAGCAGCGACACCACGTCACTCCCGTGCTCGAACACGAAGGCGTGGTCGCCGTCGTACGTAGCCGCGGCCCACCGGTTCCGCTCGGCGGATGGCATACTCGCCCTCTCGGCCCCGGCGGCTTCAGCCCTTCGTCCCCGGTAGGTCGGGCCCGTCGCCGCGGGTCGTGACCACCGGCTCCGCCCGGCCCCGCTCCCCGATGGTTCGCACGTGAACCCGGGAACCACGATGGTTCGCATGTGAACCCGGAAAGCAATAATGCTCCGCGTCCGACGTCGTGGTATGAGTTCACAATCGGACGCTGGCGGTGACGACGAGCTCTCGCCGCCGCCGATAACCGAAGAGCGGGTGCTCACGCTCGACGACGAGCGCTTCACGACCGACAACGTCGCCGTGGTGACCGGCGCGGCCTCCGGAGGCGGGCCTCGACGGGACGGTCGAGACGGTCGAGGGGCTCGGCGCCGACGGCCGGATGGTCGCCGCCCCGGCCGACCTGACGGACGACGAGGAGTGCGAGGCGGCCATCGAGGCCGCCGCCGCGGAGGGGACGGTCCGCTATCTCGCCAACATCGCCGGGATGCAGCATATCGCCTCCATCCCGGACTTCCCGATGGACGTCTACGACACGATGCTCGGCGTCATGCTCCGGGCACCGTTCCTGCTGTCGAAACACGTGATGCCGCACGTCCGGGCGACCGACGACGGCGTCGGCGCCATCGGCAACATGTCGTCGGTCCACGGCCGCTACGCCACGCGGGACAAGCCGGCCTACATCACCGCAAAGCACGGTCTCAACGGGCTGACGCGCTCCATCGCCGCCGAGGGCGACGGCACGCTGCGCGGGTTCTCCATCAGCGCCGGCTACGTGCTGACGCCGCTGATGGCCAACCAGATCGCCGACACCGCCGCAGAGCGCGGCATCACCGAGGACGAGGTCATCGAGGACGTGATGCTCGGGCAGGCCCGCACGAAGGAGCTGATGATGCCGGTCGAAGTGGCGAACCTCTTCGTCTTAGGCTTCTCCTCGCACGCCAGGCACCTCAACGGTGGCGACCTGCTGTTTGACGGCGGCTACACGAAGACCTACGAGTGACCGGGTCGTCGTCGGCTGCCCGGACGCCAACGGATTAGGGCGGCCAGGTCGAAGGACGATCAATGCCTGTCGACGCCCTCGACCTCTCGCTGCCGAACGTCGCGAGCGGTCCTGACCCGTTCTCGCTCGAGGAGCGTCCCGAGAACGTCGAGTTCGTCGTCCTGTACCTCCAGCGGGACTTCTACTGTACGAACTGCCGGAAACAGGTGCAGACGCTCGCCGACCGGATTGACGACTTCCACGAGCGGAACGCCGAGGTCGTCTCGGTGCTCCCGGAACCCGTAGAGCGCACCGAGGCGTGGCAGGCGCAGTACGACCTCCCGTACCCGCTGCTCGCGGACCCGGACGCCGAGGTGGGCGACGCGCTCGACCAGCGCGTCCGGTTCGGACTCCTCGGGACGGTCAGCGACTTCTTCGGCCGGATGCCCGAGGTGTTCGTCGTCGACAGGCGCGGCGACGAGCCGGAAATCGCGTGGGCCTACGAGGGCAGTTCGACGTTCGACCGGCCGGACGTCGAGACGGTGCTGGCGGCGCTGGACGACCTGCGCGGGGCGGACTGATACTGCCGGCTGTAATGACGTGAGTATTCGTTTCAGATGTTCGACGGCAGTTGGTCCGCCGACCCCGGATTCCAGCACCGCTGTTTCAGATAGTTACAGCCGGCAGTATGAGCCCCGGCGCTCAGAGGGGGCCGCCGGGGCCGCGCTCGAGCTCGAGCATCACCGCGCCCTTGCCGATGTCCGACCCCATCGTGAAGATGCGGTCGGGGTTCTCCTCGTAGTCGACGTCGACGGCGGTCCAGAACGCCGTGCCTTCGGGTGCGAACGCGCCGGTCTCGACGGGCTTGCGCGGGTTCCGGGCGTGCTCCTCGTAGTCGCCGCCCCTGTACAGCGTTGTCAGGTCGTAGGCGCGGACGCCGCCCCGGTAGAACGACGAGACCAGCATCTCGTCGCTGACGTCGAAGTTGTGCGACGTGAGCGCGGCGTCGTCGACGCCCTCCGGCGCCGGCAGGTACGCGACCATGTTCGCGGACTTGCGGCCGTTGCCGCGGTCCGGGTCGGGGTCCTGGTAGGGGTCCATCCGGCCGTACTGGACGGAGTCGAAGGACCCCGAGCGGTTCGCGATGGCGTCGGCGTCCGCCTCGGGGTAGATGGCGCGGCCGCCCTCCGCCAGCGGCTTGACCTGGCGGGTGTCGAACACCCGGAGGCCGCCGTGGTCGCGGGTCGGCTGGACCTCGTCACCGCCCGGCGGCGCGGACGGCCCCGGGAACTCTCCGCCCCGACGAACGTGTAGCCGAGGTCCGGGGTCGGCTGGGTGTAGTGGGCGTTCGTCTTCTCGCCCGTGACGTAGTCGACGATGTCGCCCGTCGCGTCCGGTGTGCCGCCGAAGTGCCCGACTGCGACCGGGTTTCGCTTGTCCGTCACGTCCACGACGACCACGCCGGAGTCCCAGAAGCAGCCGTAGGCGAGCTCGTTGCCCGCGTCCGTCGTCTCGACGTAGATGTCGTGGATTGGACTGTTGCTACCCTCGGCCATCTCCGGCTGGGCGTCATTCAGCATCCAGGCGCCGCCCGTACCGTGCTCCGCCGGGGGCACCTCGGACCCCTGTGTGTAGGTCGGGTCCGTGCCCTCCAGCGTCTCGGGGTTGGCGGGGTCGGTGACGTCAACGATGACCATCCGGGCCTTCGGGAACGTGTCGCTGATGCAGATGTACGCGTAGACCCGCCCGGTGTCCGGCTCCTGGCTGAGGTAGCAGTTGTGGACGGTGCTGTTGTCCTCGTAGAACGACTCGAAGGTCGGGTTCGCCGGGTCGCTGACGTCGAAGAGGCTGATGCCCGGTACGCCGTCGTTGTGCGCGAGCGCGGCGACGTCGCCGGCCACGTCGACGTCCGGCGTGTCGGTGGCGTCCTCGCCCTCCGCTCGCCCGGCGACGAACGGGAACGTCGGGTCGTTGATGTTGATGATCGTGATAGAGCCCTGCGAGGTGGCGTACGCCCAGTCGCCCTGGGCGACCACCTCGTTGATACCCGGGACCGGTGCCTCCCCGACCAGCCGGTAGTTCTCGAAGCTGTCGTACTGTGCGCTCGCGGCTCCCGACACGAGACCCGTGCCGAGTACCGCGGCCGTCGTCTTGAGGAAGTCGCGTCTGTCGTACATGCTGTTGGGTGTCGACGGCGGTCGAACTCGGCCGCCCTGTTCACCAGCCCGGAACCTCGTATAAAAGTGGTTGTGACAAATGCGTCCAAAGGTGGGCCGACGTGGCGTCCCCGGGCCGCTCTCCTGGCGCTCGGTCTACGCCGTGGTCCCGCGACTGCCGAGGACCGGCGCACTCGTCGTACGGTTTATACCGACGACGGACCTACCGACGGGCAGTGTTACGCTCCGACCGGACCACCCGCCCCCCCACCGCCAGCACGCCCGGGACCTCGGGGTGCTAGGGCGCCAGCATGTCGATTACAGCCACGCTCCACATCGAGCACGACCGGCTCGCGCTCGTCCCGACGCTGCAGTCGCTCGAGGACGTCAGTATCAAGGTCATCACGCAGGAGAACACGAACCCCGGCACGGCCGAGTTCCCCTTCCTCGTCGAGTACGCCGACCGTGCGGAGTTCGAGCGGGCGCTCGACGACGACCCGACGGTCGACGCCTACGAGCTCATCGAGTGGGACGAGACCAGCGGTCTCTACTACATCGAGCACGCCCCCGAGACGAAGCTCGTGAGCACGGCGGTGTCGGACGCGAACGGGTTCCTGGTCCACACCGAATCGGAGGCGAACGGCTGGCTGGTGCGCGTGCTGCTCCCCGACCGGAACGCGCTCAACACGGTCTGGGAGTACGCCATAGAGAACGACATGAGCCTCGACATCGTCGACATCCACGGCAACGACGACGGGGGGATGCAGTCGTCCTACGGCCTGACCGACGAACAGCGGACGGCCCTGCTGATGGCTTACGAGAAAGGGTACTTCGTCGAGCCGCGCGAGATGTCGCTCGACGCGCTCGCGGACGAACTCGACCTTTCCTCGACGGCCATGAGCGGCCGCCTCCGCCGCGGGATGCGGAACCTGATAGCCGCGACGCTGGCCGTCGAGAATAACGACGACTGATGCGGATTGTTG
>PXQM01000098.1:0-2977 GCA_003021325.1 Halobacteriales archaeon QH_10_70_21 | reverse complement strand
ACCATCTGGGACGTCGCCGTCGAGCGCCAGATCCGGGTCAAGGGCCCGGACGCCGAGGCGCTCACCAACTACGTCGTCACCCGCGACGTGAGCACGATGGACGCCATGGACGGCAAGTACGTCATCCTCTGCAACGAGGACGGCGGCGTCCTGAACGACCCGGTGCTCCTGCGCCCCGAGGAGGACGAGTTCTGGTTCTCCATCTCGGACTCCACCCTGATGCAGTGGCTCCAGGGCGTCAATGTCGGCATGGACTTCGACGTCGAGATCGACGAGATCGACGTCGCCCCGATGCAGATACAGGGCCCGCTGTCCGAGGACGTGATGGTAGAGGTCGTCGGCGACGAGGTCAGCGAAATCCCGTACTACGGCCTGATGGAGGCGGAGGTCAACGGCGTCGACGTGCTCATCAGCCAGACCGGCTTCTCCGGCGAGAAGGGATTCGAGATCTACGTCAAGGAGGCCTCGAAGTACGCCGAGCGGGTCTGGGACCCGGTCCACGAGAGCGTCGTCGAACACGGCGGAATGCAGATCGCCCCCGGACACCACCGCCGCATCGCCGCCGGCATCATGTCGTGGGGCCAGGACCTCGACCACGAGACGTCGCCGTTCCAGGTCAACCTGGGCTATCAGGTCCCCGACGACAAGGACGCCGACTACGTCGGCAAGGAGGCACTCGAGCGCCAGCAGGAGCGGATCGAGAACGGCGACTACCCGTTCAACCTCAAGATGGTCGGCATGAAGATGGCCGGCGAGCCGATTCGCGACTACGCGCCGGACTTCTGGCTCGTCTCCGACCCCGACAGCGGCGAGGCGAGGAGGTCGGCTACATGACGTCGCCGTGGTGGAACCCCGACCTCGAGACCAACATCGGGATGGGCTTCGTGCCCGCCGAGATGATCGAGGCGGAGACCGACGTCCCCCTCGACGACTCGGTGTACGACGAGGAACTGGACCTCGAGTTCCGGGTCCACCTGCCCGACGAGTACGCCGAGGAGCCCGGCGAGCCGGTGTTCGCCACCGCCGCGAAGGTGCCGTTCAAGGAGTCGGTCAACCCGAGCGCCCGCGAGCAGGCCAAGCTCAACGCCAGGAAGGAAGTCGAGTCGAGCGACTGATACTGCCGGCTGTAATTCGTTCAAGATTCCTCGGCGATATCCGGCTGGGTACCGTCCATAACACTATCTTCCGGACGGGACCATTCCAAGTAGTTACAGCCGGCAGTATGACCACGCCGTTCCCGGTGGCGACCCCGCGACCCCGTCCGGGTCGTCCCTCGACCGTTTCGAGGCCGGAACCTACTTTTCTCCGCGACGGCGAACGAGCGTCCCGCGGCCGGGACCGAACCGTTCGGCGAATCGAGCGTACGCTGCCGGCAGCGTCAGCCGAGCCGCTCGGCGCGCCACGACTCGGTGTCCGGCGTCTGGTTGAACGTGTAGATGTGGATGCCCCGGAGGTTGTAGTGGTCGTCGTCGACGTACGGCGCCAGTCCGTCGACGAGGTCGTCGGGCTCGTACACCCCTCGCGACCCGACGAGCTGTTTCACGAACCCGAGGACGCCGGTCGTCTTCCGGAGGAACTTGATGGAGTCGCCGACGCCGACCTTCTGTGAAATCTGCATCAGCCGCTGGTAGTTCATCACGCCCGGGATGCCGACCTCGACGGGGAGTTCGACGCCGTCGGCGCGGATGTCGTCGATCCACCTGAGGACGGCGGCCGGGTCGTAGCAGAGCTGGGTGACGATGTAGGTCGCGTACGGCTCCTTCTGCGCCATCGCGTCGGTCAGCGTGGCGTCGTCGAGGAACTCGTGGCCCTCCGGGTAGCCGGTGATGCCGACCTCCTCGAAGGAGTGGCCCAGCTCCTCGAGCGCGACCAGGAGGTCGTAGGCGGACTCGAACTCGCCGGCGGGTTCCTCGCGGTCGCCGCCCGGGACGAACACGTCCGTGACGCCGGCGTCGTCGAGACGAGTTGCGATTTCGTCGAGGTGGTCGCGGTCGGAGACGTAGCGGGCGGCAACGTGCGGAGCCACGTCGAACCCCTGTTCGGCCGCCTGCTCGGTGCGCTCGACGGTGGCGTCGATGCCGAGCTGGGGCGACGTGGTGACCGCGACGGTCGCACCGTCCGGTAACTCCCGTATCTCCTCTTCGAAGCTCTCGAACGGCATCAGCTCGAACCGCGCGCCGTCGAGGAGCTTCCCCGCCCCGTCCAGTTCCTCGAGCGTCCGGGTTTCGGTCGACATTAGTTGCCCACGATAGGGTGTCGAACCATTTTTCTCTGTGGGTTCCACAGCCAACCCATTTAAATCAGGGTGTCGGGTGCTCGCCGCCGGCGTCCGTACACCGTCGGACGCGCCTGCTGGCCTCCTCGTACGTGACGCCCCGCCGGTCCCCGTCGTCGATGCGACGGAGCACGAGGTCGAGCAGGTCGAGCCGTCGCAGCAGGCCGCGGACGCGTTCGCCCTCGAGGTCGAGTTCGCGCTCGACCTCGTAGACGGTCGCCGACCCGACGACGGCCTCGATGACGTCAGTTATCTCGACGCCCTCCGGGAGACCGATTCCGTCGGCAATGAGCTGCTCGTCGGGGAGCGACGTGCCCTCCCGCTCGTCGTTCGCCGCGGACCGTGACGCGTCCCCGGCGCTCCCGTCGGTGGCGTCGTCGCTCGGCCGGGGTCGGCTTCCGCTCCGGGCGGCTTCGGCGGCCGTCTCGTAGGTGGCCGGGTCGTGAACGTCGGCCGCTATCATGTACCGCCGGACCGTCTCCCCGGAGACGTCCATCAGTATCGCGTCGGCCATCTCGGAGAACGTGTCGTGGGCGTCGTAGAGCGCCTGCAGGTACTCGGTGTCGTCGTACGGCGGTACCGACGTGTCCCGTATCGCTCCGGGGCCGTCCTCGGACCCGGACTCTGGCCCGGCTTCGGACCCGGACCTAAACGCCTCCGAATCATCGGCGTCGGGGGCTCGGCCAGGGGTCGGCCGGTCCG
>PXQM01000097.1 GCA_003021325.1 Halobacteriales archaeon QH_10_70_21 | reverse complement strand
GGCGAACGCGACGGTCCACTCGGTGGACGCCCGGGCGCTGCCGCCGAGCGACCCCGACGCGGTCGACGACCGGCTCCGGGAGGCCGGCGCGGCCGTCTCCGGCTACGGCCCCGGTATCGTCCACGTCGACGGGCTGGACGCCTTCCTCGAGGAGTCGGGCGACAGCGCGGGCGCCGCCCGCTTCCGGACGTGGCTGCGCGGCTTCGTCAACGAGCCCGGCGTCGTGGTCGTCGGGGAGGCGCGGAACGCCGAGGACCTCCCGACGTGGCTGCTGCGCGGCGAACTCCTCGCCCGGACGGTCAGGGTCGGCCGCCCGACCGACGACGACCGGGCCGACATCCTCTCGGTCCTGATGCGGGACACGCCGGTCCACCCGTCGGTCGACGTCGACGAGATCGGGCGGCGGGCGTTCGGCTACGTCGCCGCCGACCTGCTGGCGCTTCGCTCGCGGGCGGTCGAGGCCGCTGCCGACCGCTCGGGCGCCGACCGCCCGAGGGTGACCGGGGCGGACTTCGAGACGGCGCTGGCCGCCACCGGGCCGCGGGAGCTGGGGACGAGACGGCGGGTTCCCTCGACCAGTTTCGACGACATCGGTGGCCTGGAGACGGCCAAGCGCGAGCTCAGGCGGGCCGTCGAGTGGCCCATCCGCCACCCGGAGCTGTTCGACCGGCTCGGCATCGAACCGGTCGGGGGCGTGCTGCTGTACGGCCCGCCCGGGACCGGCAAGACGATGCTCGCCCGTGCGGTGGCCTCGACGACCGACGCCAACTTCGTCTCGGTCAACGGCCCCGAACTGATGAACAAGTACGTCGGCGAGAGCGAGCGCGCGGTCCGGACGGTCTTCGAGCAGGCGCGGGCCAGCGCCCCGACGGTGATCTTCCTCGACGAGGTCGACGGTCTCGGGTCGGCGCGCTCGACGGACGGCAACGGCTCGGCGCCCGAGCGCGTCGTCTCGCAGCTGCTCACCGAGATGGACGGGCTCGGCGGGACCGACGACGTGACCGTCGTCGGCGCGACGAACCGGCCCGACCGACTCGACGACGCGCTGTTGCGGCCCGGCCGCTTCGACCGACTCGTCGAGGTCCCCATCCCCGACGAGGCCGGCCGCGCCGAGATATTCCGCGTCCACACCCAGGACCGGCCGGTCGAGGACGTCGACTACGGGGTGCTCGCCGGGCGCACCGAGGGCTACACCGGCAGCGACATCGCGGCCGTGGTCCGGGAGGCCGGCCTGCTCGCACTCGAGGAGCACGTCGACGAGCGGGGGGCAACAGAGGGCGCCCCGGCGGTCCGGCGCCGGCACTTCGAGCGCGCCCTCGAACTGGTCGCGCCGTCGGTGTCGGCGGAGGAGCGGGCCTACTACGAGTCTCTCGACGACCGGCTCGGCTACTCGAAGGACCGTTCCTCGTGAAGCCGTAACACCGAGACGGCCACGCCGAGGAACGCGAGAAACTCCAGGGCGAGCAGCGACCAGAACGCGGTCCAGAAGCTCAACCCGAGGTCACGGAGCGTCGGCAGCAGGAAGAGGCCGACGACTCCAACGACGACCGACGCGACGAGCCCCGCGACGGCCCGGGTGTTCAGCCGTTCGACCGTCACGTCGTCGTCGGTACTCATCTGTGTTTCTCCGTAGTTCGTTCGGGAAAAAACGCGTTTGGTTACCGAGTGGGACCGTCAGTCGGCTGCGGCTTCCTCGGCCGACGGCGTGGGGGCCGACCCCTCATCGGTGATGGCGCGGCTGCGCAGCAGGATGAAGCCGAAGCCGACCTTGGCTGTGACGTCGAGAATCATGAACAGCAGCGTCTCGACGTACAGGTTGACGACGCCGGCGCCCTCGGTCCCGATGAGCCACAGGATGGGGTAGAGCGTCCATGCGACCAGGATGAGGTTCCTGAGGACGTTGAAGGTCCCCTTGGCGTCCTCGTCGAGGTCCGAGGCGGCCTCGGTGAACACCGCGAACAGGAAGTACAGCAGCAACAGCATCGCGATGGTGCTGACCGACGAGGGCCCCGATGTCACGGTTGCTGGCCCCTGCCAGCAGACCGATGTCGAGCAGCAGCAGCGGCGTAGTGAACAGCCAGTCAGCGTACCGGGCCCAGTAGACGTCGACGACCCGGCCAGTCTCCAGCGGTACCTCCGTCAGTCCGAACCCGAAGAACATCGACAGGTACGACGCTGCCGCTATTCCCGGGATCAGGGTGGTGATGATGTAGAACTCCTTCCTGCGGGGGTCCTCCACGCCCCAACCCTGGGCGAGGAAGTACACCATCCCGAGCATCATCAACACTGTTCCGAGGGCAAGCCAGATGCCCTCGCCCTCTACGCCTAGTTCTGCCACCTGCATTGGCCGGGACATACGCGTCGTAATAATTGCCATATCATAATGAGCGTATTACCAAACCTGTTGGGCTCCTCCACGCCCCGGACGGGTATAGCGGCCGAACCATCAACCTACCAGTAAATTGATTCGGTAACAGTCCAAAGAAGCGGACATGTCGAACGACAGCCCGGCCGACGAGGAGGAGATCGAGGTCGAGACCGAGGATTCCCTAGAGGCCAGCGAGACCGAAACGTCCGAGGCGGTCCTCGACGTCGAGTCGGTCGAGGAGCAGGAGCAGAGCATCGAGGAGCTCCGCGGGACGATCGGCGAGCAGAACGAGCGCATCGAGGAGCTCGAGGGGCTCCTGCTGGACCTCTCCGCACGCGTGGCCGACGGCGACGGGACGGGCGTCTGTCCGGAGTGCCACGGCCCGATGATAAAGCGGAATCCCTGGTTCCGCAGCGCGCGCATCGAGTGCACGCAGTGCGGCGAAGTGTTCCACGAGTACTGACGACTCTCCGACCGTCTCCTCGGACGGACCGCACGACACGGCACCTCGGGCCGGTCAGCAGCGGTTTTGGCCCCGATAGACGGCACTGCCGGTCACGACCGTCCGGCTCACACGTCGCTGTGGTCTTTTACCGGTCCTCCGGCTCGCCGTGGCTCACCTCGTCGCCGAGCAGCTCCATGAACGCGGCGAGCCACTCGGGGTGGTCCGGCCACGCCTGCCCGGTGACGAGGTTGCCGTCCCGGGTGACGCCGTCGACCCACGAACAGCCCGCGGCCTCGACCTCGGCACGGACGGCCGGGTACGCCGTCATCTCGTAGCCGTCGAGTACGTCCGCGGCCGCGAGTATCTGCGGCCCGTGACACAGCGCCGCGACGGGCTTGTCCGCCTCGAAGAAGTGCTGGACAGCCTCGATGACGGGCTCGTGGGTCCGGAGGTACTCCGGCGCGCGCCCGCCCGGCACGCAGAGGGCGTCGTAGTCCGCGGGGTCGACCGCCGCCATCGTCGCGTTCAGCTCGAAGTCGTGGCCGCGGGCCTCCATGTAGGTCTGGTCGCCGCGGAAGTCGTGGATGGCCGTCTTGACCGTCTCGCCCGCCTCCTTCTCCGGACACACCGCGTCGACGTCGTGGCCGACCGTCTGGAGGGTCTGGAACGGTACCATTATCTCGTAGTCCTCGCCGAAATCACCGACTATCATCAGGATGTCCTTGCCCATGGCTAGCACCAGGGGCGTATAACGAACAGAACGGAATAAAGCCGCCGGACACCAATCGGCCAGTCGACAGGACGACCCTGCCGGGGGTAACTTTACGTCCCCGCCGCCCCCGGTCGCATCCACGGTCATGTCGACCTACACAGTGGCGGTCCCGGAAGCGAAGGAACTGGGCGTTCGGGTCACCTGCGACGAACACGGCACCACCGAGGAGTTCCGGCCGGAGCAGCGGACGGTCGCGTTCTTCTGCGACCGCTGCGGCTACGAAATCGAGGTCGACGTCCGGGCGGCCGACGACTGGCGCGACTACGGCGAGATGTGCTGACGACCGGGCGGTCCGGGGACCGTCGAAACCGAGTAGTCGGCCGCGGCCGTTCACCCCGACGAGTCCGATGTCCGGGTCCCTCCTCGCCGCCCTCGCCGCGTTCGTCGGCCTGCTGGTGCTCGCCGCCTACATCGACAGGCGCGAGCAACTGCCACGGGCCGACGAACCCGAGGTGATCGAGGCCCCCGTCACGGAGGGGTGGGACGGGGACGACCGCCTCGTGTGGACCGCCGAACTCGGCGGCGTCACCGGGCTCGCCCGCCGCCTTCGGTACTGGGTACTGGGGGTGAGTCGCCCGGCCTGGTGGGTGTGGTTCGTGGCGGTGCCGGCGGCGCTATTCGCTGCCATCCTGCTCGTTGACCAGCGGCTCACGGCCCTCTACCTGTGGTTCGCGGTGGTGTCGTGTGTGGTCGTCCATGGGCTCTCGGGGTGGGGTACCGACTCGGTGCTGACGATAGATACCGACGCCTGCGTGTTGCGCATCGTCCCGCTTGGCGGTGGCGCCGCCGAAGACGGTGAGGAGTACGGACTCGCGGAACTGGAGTCGGTTCGGGTCGTCGAGAGCGGCGAGTACGCGACCGTCGACTGTCGCTACGAGACCTGGTTCCTGCTCCGACCCGGAACGTTACTCGTGCCCGCGCGCCTGTGCGACGAACTCGCCGTGGCTCTGCGAGCGTGCGATGTCGTCGTCAGAGACGAGCACGGCGTTACGGAGCCGGCCATTGGCCCTTCGACGGTCGCCTGGCTCCGCCTGACCGTGCTGCTGCTGGTGCTCGTCGTCGGGCCGGCCATCGCGGTACTCCCCTGAGCGGCAGCCGAACGTCGGCTGTCGTTCGTCGGGACTGCCCCGACGACAGCGTCCGAGGAAGCCTCGACGCCACGGAGACGGGAGCGTTATGCTTCTTCCTGCTCCTGCCACAGGTGTCTCGCTTCGGTTGTCACTGTCCTGTGGTCTCGATGGATCGAGCCGTTCGGACACTGTCTCGATCGGCTGTTCGTGCTTGCGGAGATAATTACGTAACTCGCCGACCGGAGAGCGACAGCATGAACGCCCGGGACGAGGAGGCTGGGTGTTCGTACGTCTTCGACCCGGACGAGTGGGAGGCCAGCCACGGAACGTCGAGCGAGCTGAACGAGAAGGAACTGGACGACGGGTGCTGGCACTGTCCGCATCCCGCGGCTGAAGGCCACGAATACTGTCTCTTTCACTCGCCACCAGCGGAGACGGACGCCTCGCGCGTCGCCGCGGCCTTCCTCGAGCAAATCGCGACGGTCGGCAACCGGCCGAAGCAGTTCATCGGTGCCAGGTTCGAACGGCTGGAGCTCGAGCACGCGATTCTGGAGAGCAACGACAACTATCCGATAGACCTCCGACACGCGCGCATCCACGGAGAACTCGACTGGCGGTACGCAATCGTCCGCCAACCCCTCAATTTCGGGGGCGCACTCTTCGAGGGGGCGACACGGTTCGACGAAACGACGTTCGCTGGCGATGCGTTCTTTTCGGCTGCCGTATTTGACACCGAGAGCAAGGCATACTTCCTGGAGGCTGTATTCGAGAAGGCGGCAATCTTCTACGATGTCGCGTTTCCGGGCGACACGTCGTTCTTCAGTGCCCAGTTCGCCGGACGTTCCGAGATGGCGCAGATTTCCGGTCGGCCGTCCTTCCGGAGTCTCTCGGGTTCCGCAATGCGTCTTTCGACGGCCCTGTTCGTTTCAGGGAGCCCGAGACGACGGCAGAGACGTGTCGGGTCGACCTGCGCCGGAGTCACGTCACGGCGGGCACACTCGCACAGGCGTCCGACGGATCGGTCGTCTACGACCTGCAGGGAGCGACGGTCGGGGACGTGAAGCCGGAGGACACAGAGAGGAACGACTGGTTCGGCTACCTCCACATCCTGAACACGACGTTCGACGGATTCGACTTCGGGATGTTCCGCGACCAGTTGGTCGCGGCGAACTGGCGACTCCACGACCGGAGCGGGGGTGACAGCGGCGACGACGGAGACTCCCCCGCGAACGGCCAACTCGAGAACACCTACCTGAAGGCGAAGAACGGCGCGAACGAGATAGGCGATGCACAGGCCGCTGCGGAGTTCTTCCGGAAAGAGATGACGTTCCGTCGCTACCAGTACGTCACGCAGATGCGCGAGGGCGAGTCGGTTCACCAGCGGGCGAGAGCAGCCTGGCAATGGACGGCCAATGCGCTGCTCGATGTTACGTCGGGCTACGGCGAGCGCCCTTCACGGGTGATCGCCTTCTCGGCTGCCGTCATCGTTCTCTTCGCTGCGCTGTTCGCCGTCGCCTGGCCGGTCGGCCCGTACGGGGGCGGTATCGGGTACCTTCTCTTGAGTCTCGAATCATTCATCACACTCGTCCTCGGCGGCGGCGTCGCAGTGGATGACCCCCTCGTCCGACTGCTCGCCGAGGTCGAGGGGTTCGTCGGTGCGTTCCTCATCGCACTGTTCGTCTTCACGCTCACCCGGTCTATCCACCGCTGATCTCCATCTCAGCGGCGGGACCCGCGGAGAATCGGAGCTCGCGTGTCGGTCGGAAGCGTCGATTGTGAAGGACTCGCCGGGTCCTGTGGCCCCCGAGATGGCGGGGGTCTGACACCGTCGACTGCGGCATCGACCGGCGCGGAGACTGGTGCTTTATGTAAACGCCAGTCCCACGTCCCCCGTATGCAGACCCACATCGTCCCGGTCGGCTTCGACTACGACCGGCTCATCGCGCCGCTGGTGCGCGAGCAGCTCGACGTCGACCGGGTCGTCCTGCTGGAGGGGGCGGTCGGCAGCGAGGCCAACGTCGAGTACTCGCGGAACCTCGCCGAGAAGCTGGAGAAGGACTACGAGAACCTGCTGGGGGCGGAGACCGACCGGGTCGTCGTCGAGGACGTCTACGACTACGACGCCGCCTTCGAGCAGGCCTTCGAGCTCATCAACACGGAACTGGACGCCGGCAGCGAGGTGTGGGTCAACGTCTCGGCGATGCCGCGGACCGTCTCCTTCGCCTTCGCGACGGCCGCCCACTCCATCATGGTCGAGCGGGAGGGCGACCGCGACCGCATCCACACCTACTACACGGTGCCGGAGAAGTACCTGGAGACGGAGCTGGCCGAGGAGCTCCGCAGGCAGATCGACCTCCTCGCGGACACCATCGAGGGGGCCGAGACCGGACGGACGGACGAGGACCGTACCGTCGTGACGACCGACATGGACCGGCTGCGCGAGCGGCTCGACGCCGCCCGCGACCTGCTGGCGGAGTTCGACGAGCGCGGCACCACAATCGGCGCCAAGGAAATCGACGGCTCCCACGTCGTCGAGCTGCCCGTGGCCTCCTTCTCGAACGTCAAGCCCTTCGAGGAGGTGATCCTGTTCACGCTGGGCGAGCACGGCGAGTTCGAGTCCGTCTCGGAGCTCGCACAGACGCTGGCGCGCGAACTGGGCGAGGAGTACACCGACTCCTTCCGGTCGAAGGTCATCTACAACGTCGACCGGCTCGGCCCCGGTGGGAAGGGGTACATCGAGCAGGAGGCACAGGGCAAGTCCTACCGGACGCGGCTGTCGCGCATCGGCGAACTGTGGGTCCGCTCGCACGCCGACCAGTCGGAGCTGTAGCCCGGAGAAGCCTCGAGCGCTCTCGACCGGAGGCCGGGGACCGCACGCGAAGGAGTCACGTCCCGCCGGCGGTCGCAGCGCGGTTCCGACGACGGCTCCGTTCTACCGTGGGATGATGCGGAAGCGGACGGTGCCGCCAGGCAGCGAGAGTTCGCGGACGTGGTCGCGGCTACGGACGACCAGCGCTGCCAGCCCGCACCGCAGGAGCTCGCCGCCGACGACGACGGCGAGGACGGCGGAAAGCGCCGCGACGGGGTGGCTGAGAGCGACGAGAACCACGAACAGCAGGAGGGGACCCGCGAGCCCACCCCCGACTGACGAGGTGTCCGTAGGCGATATCGGCTCGACGTGGAGGTTCGTGTATGTCATTTCCGAGTGGATGTGAGGGGCGTCGGTTCGCACACCGTTCCGTTCGGTAGACCGTAATATCTCCGGGCGTAAATGTCCTCATATTTCGGATAGTTTCTGTGAAGAGTTCACACGAAGCCGGACGCTATATCGGCTCTGGAAGGACTGAAAACCGGTGTAATCATTACCATGTTAATCCTTCGGTTGTTATAAAGAATGTTATACTAATCTCTCGTAGCGGGCGGATGGTCGTCCGCGTTCCGGTCAGTCGCCGAGCGTATTCGCGGACCGCCTGGCGCGCCGCTTCTCGACGTGGGTCAGCATCGCGAGGTAGACCGACGCGAGCAACAGCAGGACCGCACCGGCGCCGGCCACGCCGAGGGCGTCGGCGCCGAGGAAGACGGGAGCGTCCCGCCGCAGGGGGATGATGGTGTGGTGGAGTTCCCCGCGGACGGGAATGAAGTAATCGACCGTGGCGTTGACGCCGTACCAGAGGGTGGCGACGCCGACGGCCTGCGGCCGGAAGTTGCCGATACGGTGCAGCAGGAACGCCTGCAGCACCATCGCGGCGTGGCTCCAGATGAGGAACTGCCGCATCGGCTCCCAGAGGTAGCCGAACTCCTCGTAGAACGCCAGGTGGACCCAGACCGTCCAGCCGCCGAGGATGATGTTCCCGAAGAAGGCCAGGGCGGTGAGCCACTCCTGAGGACGGTCGAGCTTCCAGGCGGCCAGCGCCAGCGCGACGAGCAGCGTCGCCATCGGGCTGTCGGGGACGAACGCCCACATCTCGACGGGCGTGCGGGTGAACTGGAACCGGTAGTAGTAGAAGCCGAAGGCGGTGCCGGCGAGGTTGACCGCGACGACCAGCCACGCGAGGTTGAGCCCCAGGTTCTCCAGCGGCTCCGGCAGCGGGGCGACGTACCACGGCAGGTCCTCGCGGGGAACGTCGGACTCCAGCAGCCGGCGCCCCCGTTCGGCGACCGCGCCGGCACGTCCTCGGATGCTCATACCCGACACCACCGGCCGGCCGACCAAAACACCCACGCCGCCTGGCGCCGACAGCCGGAAACCGGCGGGGCGAACGACACGGGTTAAGTGGGTCCAACCCGTTCGTTGGGACATGAGTGAAACGGACCTCGAGGAGCTCCGTCGCGGGACGGAGCTCGTCAAGCGCGGCTTCGCCAAGATGCAGAAGGGCGGCGTCATCATGGACGTCGTCACCCGCGAGCAGGCCCGAATCGCCGAGGACGCCGGCGCGGTCGCCGTCATGTCGCTGGAGGCGGTCCCCGCCGACATCCGGAAGCGCGGCGGCGTCGCCCGGATGGCCGACCCCGGTGCCCTCGAGGAGATAATCGACGAGGTCTCCATCCCCGTGATGGGCAAGGCACGCATCGGGCACCGCGCCGAGGCACAGATCCTGGCGGCCACCGGCGCCGACATGATAGACGAATCGGAGGTGCTGACGACG
>PXQM01000096.1 GCA_003021325.1 Halobacteriales archaeon QH_10_70_21 | reverse complement strand
CCGCCGGCGTCGTGCTCGACGACCTCGCACTCCCGGCGGCCGAGGTCCGCTCCGACGCTCGCGGCCGTCGCCGCCTCGCCGGCACCTCTCGACAGCGCCTCGAGTTCGGCCAGCACCGCCTCGGGGACGACGGCCTCGTACTCCCCCAGCAGGCGGTCGAGTTCCTCGAACAGTCGGACGTCGACCTCGACCGGCGCCATCAGTGCGTTCGCGTCGAGCACGACTCTCATCCCTGCAGCGTGCCGACGCCGATGAGCCGCCAGCGCGCGCCGACCCGGCGGTTGATGGCGATCTTCGCGTCCGGCTCGGCGCAGACCGGCCGCTTGAGGTTGACCTCGCACTCGCCCTCGCGGGCGCTCGTGACCGCGCCGACCGTCGTCGCCGTGCCGACCGTCAGCATCAGCGGCTCGCCGGTGGATATCTCCTCGACCTCGCCCTCGCCGACGATGCGGTCGAACAGCTCGACGTCCATCGTGAAGCCGTGGTGGGTCGGCGGCAGGCTGCCCGGCGGGCCGGCGACCTGCCCGGCCAGGGCGTCGCCCTTCGTCAGCGAGGGGTCGAGCCCGGTGCCGACGCCGAGCAGCCCGCCCGGCGTCACCTCGTCGACGAACTCGCCGCCGGCCTGCAGCGACCGGACCGTCGTCTCGACGGGGTGGTACTCCGAGGAGCCGCCCTCCTCGATTTCCCGCCCGGGGCGTATCTCGATCTCCTCGCCCTCGTGGAGGCGGCCCTGCGAGAGCGAGCCGCCGAGCACCCTGCTGGGCCGAGGTCGGAACGATGGGGGCGCCCTCGGCGACGGTCCCCTCGACGAACTCCCGTATCTCCTCGTAGTTGCGCATCGCCTGCTCGCGGTTGACGAGGTCGACCTTGTTCTGGGCGATGACGATGTTGTCGATGCCGATGATGTCGAGCGCCATCAGGTGCTCCTCGGTCTGGGCCTGCGGCACCGGTTCGTTGGCGCCGACGACGAGCACCGCGCCGTCCATGATGGCGGCGCCGGACAGCATCGTCGCCATCAGCGTCTCGTGGCCCGGCGCGTCGACGAACGACACCGTGCGCAGGTGCTCGCTCGCCGAGCCGTCCGGACACTGCTCGTCGACGGTGTACCGCTCCGGTTCGTCGCGGTCCGGACACTCCCGGAACGTCGCATCCGCGTACCCGAGGCGGATGGAGATACCGCGCTTCATCTCCTCGGAGTGCTGGTCGGTCCACTCGCCCGAGAGCGCCTGGACGAGCGTCGTCTTCCCGTGGTCGACGTGGCCCACCAGTCCGATGTTCACCTCCGGTTGTCGGTGATTCTGCGTCATTTAGTAATGACGTGTAAATCCTTCCGTGCGAGTGATAACGCTTCCGCTTTGGCGTGCAGCGGGGTCGCCGCACCCGCCGACGAGGGGGTCGCCTCGACCCCCGCCGATAAACGTCCGGCTGGCGAAGGCCCGGCATGGCCACGGTCGAAACCATCACGTTCGACTCCTACAGCACGCTGGTCGACGTCACCGCCGTCGAGTCGGCGCTCGCGGACGTCGTCGACGACCCCGAGCCGGTCTCGAACCACTGGCGGTCGCGGTCGCTCCTGTACACCACCGTCGCCAACGAGGTCGACGCCTACGACAGCTTCTACGCGCTGAACCGGGCGGCCCTCGAGCACGCCCTCGAGACCCACGGCGTCGACCTGGCGGCCGACGAGCGGGCGGCGATTCTCGAGACCTACCACGAACTCGCCGTCTTCGACGACGTTCGGGCGGGGCTGGCGGACCTGGACGGCGCCGGCGTCGACGTCTACGTGCTCTCGAACGGCAACCCCGAGATGCTCGAATCGATGGTCGAGCACGCCGGTATCGGCGACCTCATCGCCGACACCATCAGCGCCGACGAGGTCGGGGCGTTCAAGCCGGACACCGGGCTGTACCGCCACGCAGCCGCCCGGACCGGAACGCCGGTCGACCGTATCGCCCACGTCAGCGCGCTGTTCTACGACGTGCTCGGGGCGAGCCACGCCGGCATGACCGGTGTGTGGCTCGACCGCGGGAAGGTTCCCTGGGACGACTTCGCGGGCGACCCCGACGCCGTCGTCTCCGACATCCGGGAGGTCGCCCCGGCGCTCGAACTGACGTGAATCCTACAAAAACGGCTTTCAGCCAAGCTATTAATCGACGGCACACCATCCACCGGGTATGAGCGACGCCGAACACGCCTCGCTGCTCGACTGCGAGGAGTGTCTCCAGCCGGCGGAGGCCTTCTCCGTCATCGGCAACGAGACCCGGCTGTCCATCCTCGAGGCGCTGTGGGAGGCCCCGGAGCGCCCCGTGACGTTCTCGGAGCTGCGAAGCCGGATTGGGATGGCGGACAGCGCACAGTTCAACTACCACCTCCAGCGGCTGACGGGGCAGTTCCTCCAGAAGACCGACGACGGCTACGACTTCCGGAGCCCGGGGCGGGCGGTCATCCAGGCGGTGCTGGCCGGCTCGCTGAACCGGGACCCGGAGCTCGAACCGTTCGCGGTCGAGGGCGCCTGCATCGACTGTGGCGCCGGGCTGGAGGCGTTCTACGAGGACGAGCGGCTCCGCGTCGTCTGCCCCGACTGCGGCCGGGGGCACGCCGACTGGCCGTTCCCGCCGGGCGGCCTCGAGAACCGCACGCCCGAGGAGGTCGCGAACGCCTTCAACCAGCGGGTCCGGCACCTGCTGTGTCTCTCCGCCGACGGCGTCTGCCCGGACTGCAACGGCCGGATGGAGACCACGGTCGACGACGCCGACTCCGAGGCCGACAGCACGGTCGACGTGACCCACTGGTGTCGGCGCTGCGAGAACGAGACCACCACCACCATCGGCATCTCGCTGCTCGACGACGCCGAGGTGGTCTCCTTCTACCGCGACCACGGCGTCGACCTCAACGGCGTCCCGTTCTGGACGCTGCCGTGGTGCATCGCCGACGACGACACCACGGTGCTGGACGACGACCCCTGGCGGTTCCGGGTCGACGTCGAGCTGGACGACGAACGGCTCGAGGTCGTCCTCGACGAGGAGCTGACCGTCGTGGACTCCGAGCGCGTCCGCGCCAGCGCCGCCGGCGACTGATACGGATTGCTGTAACGACGTACCGGTCGTCGCCAGCGGGGTCGCCGACGGCCGAAGACTACAGCAATCCGTACGACCGGTCGCCTCCCCCCGCTCGACCGCGACCCGTCGTTTTTCACCCAGGACCCCCTCTGTTGAACCGTGCGGGAGTATGCCTTCGAGCTGGCGACGTGTGCCGCCCTCGAGGCCGACAGCGACGGCATCGTCGCCCGCCAGCTCGGCTCCCACTCCAGGGTCGTCGACGTCGTCGAGGTCGTCCCCGGTCCCGAGTTCGACGAGCGGGTCGCCATCGCGCCGGAGGCGATCCCGGCCGCCGCCATCGAGAGCGACGTCGGCGTCGGCCGGGCCCGCTACTGGAAGGACGCCCTCGAGTTGCCGCCCGAACGGGCGCGCTCCGTCGTCGACCGCGCCGTCGAGGTGGGCTTCTTCGAGGCCGAGCGCCGCAACGGCCGCCGGTACGTCCGGCAGGCCGCCCGCTATCCCGACTGGTTCGACGGCCTGCGCGCCTTCGAGAACAAGCCCGACCTCGACCGGCCGGGGGACCTCCGGCTCCAGTTGCGCAAGGACGTCTCGCTCGGGCTGTTCGACGAGGTGGTGCTGGTCACCGCCTCCTACGTGACGGGCGCACACCTCAACAGGCTCCCGGAGGCGGTCGGCGTCTGGCGGTTCGACCCCGGGACCGGCGAGGTCGAGGTGGTCCGGGAGGCGACGCCGCTGGCGACCGGCGAGCCCGGGCTCGCGGTGCTCGAGGAGCGCCCGGCCCGCGTGGCGGTCGAACCCGTCGGCGCCGACGAGAAGGGCCGCCGCCGGCGCCGGCTGGCGGAGCGCGCCTACGGCAAGGGGTGGCGACCGGGGACGCTGCCGGCGTGCGGGCAGACCGCAGCACGGGGGCCGCCCTTCCGGCCCGACGATGCCCTGCCGTACTGCGCCTGGAAGGGCCGGTTCGTCGACCCGGCCAGGGAGGGCGGCCCCGGCTGCGGCGGCCACGAGCCCGCCGAGGCACCGGCGGCCGACCCCGGGTCCGTCCGCGCCCGCTCGGTCCCGGTCGCCGTGGGTCCGGTTTCGAGCGCCGGCGGCTCACCGGCGGTCACGCCCGGGCCTTCGACGGCGAACTCGCCCGCGCAGGCCACCGTATCGACCGTTGCGGCCGGTGCCACGAGCGCCGAGAGGGCGACCGCGAGAACGACGAGCAGCCGGTACACGGCTCGATTCCCGACCGGCGGCTACAAGAGCCTTCCCCGGGACGACCGTCGCCGGAGCCGCTCGTACTGCCGGACGTAGGTTCGTGCGTATCCGAACCGCTACGGGTCCGAACCCTCGAGCGAGAGTGGCCGTAGACCAAAGCGCGATTCACGTGGTTATGTCCGGCAGTATCAGTCGGGGCCGTCGCCGGCGAAGCGGTCCAGCCCCGCCTGTCGGCGGTCGGTGCCTTCGGGGTCGGGGTCCCACGGCGTGCGCTCTGCGCGGACGGACCCGGGGTCGGCG
>PXQM01000095.1 GCA_003021325.1 Halobacteriales archaeon QH_10_70_21 | reverse complement strand
GCCCGGCGCGTCGGCTGCATGTACTCCTCATGGGCCACCCGACAATTGAACGCACCGGTCGAGACGCCAATGTATAGCCGACCTCGTCGACGGGGAGCGGGACCGCGCGAGCACGGGGGTCGAGATGATGGCCGCCGACGGGACCCGGCGCCAGTACGATGCCAGCCTCGCCGTCATCTGCGAGGACGGGGGATTCGAGGGAACCGTCGTCACCGCCCACGACGTGACCGACCTGCGCGAACACAAACGCAAGCTGTCGGTGCTCGACCGCGTCCCCCGGCACAACGTCCGCAACAGGACGTCGGTCGTCCTCGGACACGCCAGCGACATCGCCGAGCGGGCCGACGCCGTCGTGATACGGGTCGCCGACGACGGGCCCGGTCTCAGCGACACCGACCGGCGCGCGCTCCTCCGGGGGGCGGAGTCGCCGCTCGAGCACACTCAGGGGCTCGGGCTGTGGCTGGTCAGGTGGTCCGCCGAGGTCGCCGACGGCGAGATCGACATCGCGGAGAACGACCCCCGGGGGACCGTCGTCACGGTGCGACTGCCGACGGCCAGGGGGCAGGTTAGAGCCGGTCGGTCCNNNCGCCAGCGGTCCGCCAACCAGCCGGCCGCCTCGTCGTCGGCGTCGGTCTCCGCCGTCTGCGCCGAGACGTGTGCACGGACCGCGGCGGCGATGGCTGCCGCCTCGGCCGAGTCGGCGTCGTCGGGGACGTCCAGCCTCATAGCGGGATGTTGCCGTGCTTGCGGTCCGGCTGGTCCTTGCGCTTCGAGGCGAGCATCCGGAGGTCGCGGACGAGCCGCGGGCGGGTCTCCGCCGGCTCCAGCACGTCGTCGACGAAGCCGCGCTCCGCGGCGATGTAGGGGTTGGCGAACGTGTCGCGGTACCCCTCGATGAGCTCCTCGCGGCGCGCCTCGACGTCGTCGGCCTCCTCGAGCTCGTCGCTGTAGAGGACGTTGACCGCCCCCTGCGGCCCCATGACGGCGATCTCGGCCGTCGGCCAGGCGTAGTTGACGTCGGCCTCCAGGTGCTTGGAGGCCATCACGTCGTAGGCGCCGCCGTAGGCCTTCCGCGTGATGACCGTCAGCAGCGGTACCGTCGCCTCGCTGTAGGCGTACAGCAGCTTCGCGCCGTGCTTGATGATACCGTTGTGCTCCTGGTCGGTCCCCGGCATGAAGCCGGGCACGTCGACGAACGTGAGAATCGGGACGTTGAACGCGTCACAGAAGCGGACGAACCGGGCACCCTTGAGGGACGACTCTATGTCGAGCGTGCCGGCGTTGACGCGGGGCTGGTTGGCGACGACGCCGATCGAGCGGCCGTCGAGCCGGCCGAAGCCGGTCACCAGGTTGCGCGCGAACCCCTCGCCGACCTCGAAGAACGAGCCCTCGTCGACGACCCGGTCGACGACGTCGACCATGTCGTAGGGCTTCTGCGGCTGGGAGGGGACGATGTCGGCCAGACCCGTGGGGGGTCCTCGACGTTGTTGGCGGGCAGGTACGAGAGCAGGTGGCGGATGTCGTCGAGCGCCTCCTCCTCGTCGGCCGACGAGAAGTGGGCGACGCCGGACTCGGTCGTGTGCGTGGCGGCGCCGCCGAGCTCCTCGAAGCCGACCCGCTCGCCGGTGACCGTCTCGATGACGTCCGGCCCGGTGATGAACATGTGGCTGGTGTCCTCGACCATGAAGACGAAGTCGGTGATGGCGGGCGAGTAGACGGCGCCGCCGGCGCAGGGGCCCATGATGGCCGAAATCTGCGGCACGACGCCGGAGGCCTTCTGGTTGCGGTGGAAGATGTCCGCGTAGCCCGCAAGCGAGTCGATACCCTCCTGGATGCGGGCGCCCGCGGAGTCGTTCAGCCCGATGATGGGCGCGCCGGTCTCGATGGCGCGGTCCATCACCTTGCAGACCTTCTCCGCGAAGGCCTCGCCCAGCGAGCCGCCGAAGACGGTGAAGTCGTGCGCGAAGACGAACACCTGCCGGCCGTCGACCTCGCCGTAGCCGGTGACGACGCCGTCGCCGTAGGGCTGGCGCTCCTCCATGTCGAAGTTCGTACACCGGTGGGTCTTCAGCTGGTCGAACTCCTGGAAGGTGCCGCCGTCGAGGAAGTACTCGATCCGCTCGCGGGCGGTCATCTTGCCCTTCTCGTGCTGTTTGGCGATGCGCTCCTCGCCGCCACCCTTGCTCGCCTCGCGTTTCAGCTCGCGAAGTTCCTCGAGGTCCTCGTCCGTCGTCATGTCGTCTCACGTCCCGCTGTGCTCATTGGCGAGTGCAACGGCGGGGCCCGAAAAAAGGGTTTCCGACTCCCTACAGCGGCGGCGCCGACAGTTCGAGGGCGCTCAGCACGAGCGAGCCGGCGACGGCGACGAGCACGACCGTCCGGAGCGTCCACAGCCAGACCGCCGACAGCGCGTCGGCACCCTCCGTCCCCTGGCGGATTTCGTCGACGGCCTCGCCGGCCATCACCCAGCCGACGAAGAGGACGACGCCCAGCGCCGCAAGCGGGAGCAGCAGGTTCGCCGAGACGGAGTCGGACCAGCCCAGCCACGCCGTCGACATCGCCGAGGGGACCCCGGCCACGAAGAGCGCGCTTCCGAGGCCGACGGCGGTCTGGACGCGCGTAAAACGGTAGTTGTCGACGACGTATGCGGTCACCACCTCGAGCAGGCTGATGGCGGAGGACAGCGCCGCGATGAGTACGACTCCGAAGAAGACGACGCCGAGGACGCGGCCGAAGGGCAGGCCGCCGAACGCCGTCGCGACGGAGACGAACACCGCCCCGGCGCCGGCGTCGCCGACCTCGACGCCCTGCGCGAACAGGAAGGGGAAGACGACGAACCCGGCCAGCACCCCGACGAAGGTGTTGAACGCGGCGATGCTGACGCCGTCGACGCCCAGATTTTCGTCCTTGCCGATGTAGGAGGCGTACGTTATCATGACGGAGAAGCCGAGCGACAGCGAGAACAGCGCCTGGCCGACCGCGGCCGGGACGACGGTGTCGTAGTTGGCGACGATGGCCGAGACGTCCGGCGAGAGGAAGAAGGCGTACCCCTCGCTGCCGCCGGGCAGCGTCGCGGCGTAGGCCGCCAACCCAACCATCAGGACGATGATACTGGGGACCATCAGCTTCGTCGCCTTCTCGATGCCGTCCTCGATGCCGAACGCGACGATGCCGACCGTGACGGCCATGAAGAGGAAGTGCAGTGCCACCGCGCCGGGACCCGCCGAGATAGCCCCGAAGTACGACGCCGGGTCCCCGAAGTACGCCCCCGTCGTGCTGCCGAAGACGTACCGGATGACCCAGCCGCCGACGACGCTGTAGTACGCCATCGTCCAGAAGCCGGCGAAGACGCCGATTACGCCCACTACCTTCCAGTACGGACGGTTCAGTCGGTCGAACGCGTCGACGGCGTTGATGTTCGCCCGGCGGCCGATGACGAACTCCGCCAGCAGGGCGGGAATCCCGATGACGAGCACTGCCGCCAGGTACACGACGAGGAACGCCGCGCCGCCGTTCTCGGCGGTCTGGAACGGGAACCGCCAGATGTTGCCCAGTCCGACGGCGCTTCCGACCGATGCGAGGATGAAGCCCAGCCGCGTCGCCCACGTCTCTCTGTCTGCCATGTTTTGACGTTCCGACACAACTAACGGAAAAAATTAGTGGAAACTAGCCGGCACGTAACTCGTTAGCTGACGGCTACGTAGCACGTGTCACGGCACCGGGTGCGCCGCTCGTCCGCGCTCGGAGCGTCGTGATTCGACCCCCGTTCGCCGACGCCGTTTTCCGGGGGCGGAGTATCCGTGTCAGGCCTCGCCGTAGACCGGCACCGCGGCCCCGCTCGTCACCCCGGCCTCCGGCGAACAGAGGAACAGCACGACGTCGGCGATGTCGGCGGGGTCGACCCACTTTTCGTAGTCCGCTCCCGACATCATCTCCCGGTTCATCGGCGTGTCGATGACGCTCGGCATGACGGCGTTGGCCCGGACGGTCCCGAGGTTCTCCTCGGCGATGGTCTCGGTCAGCAGCCGGACGCCGGCCTTCGAGGCGCGGTAGGGGCCGTCACCCTCGCCGCCCTCCAGCGACGACCGGGCCGACACCGAGACGATGGCGCCCTCCGTCTCCCGGAGGTGTGGAATGGCGTGTTTCGACGTGAGGAACATCGACTTCAGGTTCACGTCGAACAGCATCTCGAACTCGGAGACGTCCGTCTCGTGGATGGGGTTACCGCCGCGCCAGGTACCGGCGATGTTGCAGACCGCGTCGAGGCGGCCGTGCTCGTCGACGATGGCCTCGACCGTCTCCGCGACGCTGTCCTCGTCGGTCGCGTCCGTCTCGTAGAAGTCGACCGTCGATGGGTCGACCAGCGAGTCCTCGTCGTCCGGAGAGACGATGTCGGCCCCGCAGACCGTCGCACCGGCGTCGTCGAACGCCGCCGCGATGGCGCTCCCCAGTGCCCCGCTCGCGCCCGTGACCAGTACGACCGACCCGTCGAAATCGTACGTCGCTCCCATGCCCACGCGTACGGACTCCGACCCGATAAAGTCGGCTGACCGCCCCCCGCCGGACCACTTCCGCCGCGTGGCCCACGTTTAAGTACGACCCTCCGAGCGGTATCGACACTCACTTGTCCGCTCCCCGGGCCGTCCCGATATGCGACTCATCGCTCACCGGGGGTTCGCGGGGGTCAACCCGGAGAACACCCTGCAGGCGGTCGAGGCGGCGGCCGGCGTCGCCGACGCCATCGAGGTCGACGTTCGCCGCTGCGAGAGCGGCGACCTCGTGGTCATCCACGACGAGACGGTCGACCGCGTCACCAACGGGACGGGGCCGGTCGCCGGGCACACGCTCGCGGAACTGCGCGAGCTGGACGTGCTGGGGACGGGCGAGGGCGTCCCGACGCTCGAGGCCGTCCTCGAGGCGGTCCCCGAGACCGTCGGCGTCAACGTCGAACTCAAGGAGCGCGGGACGGCCGCCGACGCGATGGAGCTGATGGCGTCGCTCCACCCCCAGACCGTCGTCTCGTCGTTCTCGTCGGAGGTCCTCGCGGCGTGCCGGGACGCCGACCCGTCGGTCCCGCGGGCGTTTCTCACCGGCGAGGGCGGCCCCGGAGCCGTCCGGACCGCCCTGGACCTGGAGTGCGGCTACATCCACCCTGCGGTCGACGCCTGCGACGAACGGCTCGTCAGCGATGCCCACCACGCCGGCATGAGCGTCAACGCCTGGACCGTCGAGGAACGCAATGCGGCGGAGTCACTGGCCAGGCTGGGCGTGGAC
>PXQM01000094.1 GCA_003021325.1 Halobacteriales archaeon QH_10_70_21 | reverse complement strand
ACCGGACGGGGCCCTGGACGGCGTGGGCATGCAGCTTCGGCCCTCCGTCGTTGAGGGACCCCACGATGCGTTCGGGCATCTGCTCGCCGTCGAAGCCGAGGGGGTCGAGATAGACGCGCTGACCGACGCGCAGGCCGAGTACATGGACAGCTGGCAGCACGGGACGTAGCGCCGGAGGAACCGTCTCGAACGGTTTCGAAACGCCCGAACGCGGGACAACCGTCGACCCGGTTGAGGACCGTCCGGCCCCTCCGTCCTCGCACGGAGGGACCACGATGACGATACCGGACCACGACGATCCCCTCGCCGGCCGCCACGACGGACTGCGACTCGACGTCACCCTGACGACCGACGACGACGGAGCGCTCCGGTGTACCATCCACCCCCCGGACGTCTCGGCGGACGAGGCGACGACCCGGTGGCTGACCGCCGAACAGGGCTCCTTCGTCGACGCCAGGGCCATACGCCGAGCCGCCGTGGACGCAACGTTTTTGTCCCCGAGCGGCAATCCCTCGCGTATGGCATCCGAACCCGCCACGGACGGCGTCGCTTCCGACCGCACCGTCACCCCAATGAAACTGCCCGAAACGCAGGTCGCGCTCCTGGAAGCCGCCAGCGCGACCGAGACGAGGACGGTCGCACAGCTCGCCGAGGAGCTCGGCGAAGACCCAGCCGCGGTCACCCGCGCCGCGTTCGAACTCGAGGAGGAGGGCCTGCTGGAGCTCGAGGAACACGTCGCCGAGGAGTACGCGCTCACCGAGGAGGGTGCACGCTACCTCGAAGCGGGCCTCCCCGAGCGCCGGCTCCACGAGGCCGCACTCGAAGCCGGCGCCGACGAGGAGCCGGTCGAGATGGGCCGGCTCGTCGGCGCCGCCGGCCTCGACGGCGAGGCGGTCGACATCGCGCTGACGAACTTCGCCCGGAAGGGGCTTGGCGACATCGAGGGCGGCGAGGTGACCGCCGACCCCGACGCCGACGGGGCGGACCCGGAGGCGGCGGCGCTGTCGGCCGTCGCCGAGGGTTCGGCCGGCTACCGGGACGCTGCGGTCCTCGACCGGCTCGGGTCCCGTGGGCTCCTCGAGCGGACCGAGACGACGGTCCGGTCGGTGACGCTCTCGGACGACGGCGTCACCGCGCTGATGGAGGGCGTCGAGGTCGCCGAGCGGGTCGGCGCCGTCACGCCCGAACTGCTCACCTCCGGCGAGTGGGCCGACGTCGAGTTCGCCGAGTACGACGTCGAGGCCGACGCCGAGACCATCGCCGGCGGCAAGGAGCACATCCTCAGACAGACCGCCAACCGCGTCAAGGACGTCCTCGTCGGGATGGGCTTTTCGGAGATGGAGGGGCCCCACGCCGACGCGGACTTCTGGATCAACGACTGCCTGTTCATGCCGCAGGACCACCCGGCGCGGACCCACTGGGACCGCTTCGCGCTGGACGCCCCGGCGATGGACGCCGACGAACTGCCCGAGGGCCTCGCCGCGCGCGTCGAGGACGCCCACCGGAACGGCGTCGGCGAGGACGGCGACGGCTACCACTCGCCGTGGAGCGAGTCCTTCGCCCGCGCCGTCGCGCTGCGCGGCCACACCACCTCGCTGTCGATGCGGTATCTGTCGGGCCACGCCGTCGGCGAACTGGAGCCGCCACAGCGGTACTTCAGCGTCGAGAAGGTCTACCGGAACGACACGCTGGACCCGACGCACCTGCTGGAGTTCTTCCAGATCGAGGGGTGGGTGATGGCGGAGGAGCTGTCGGTCCGGGACCTGATGGGAACCTTCACCGAGTTCTACGAGCGGTTCGGCATCACCGACCTCGAGTTCAAGCCACACTACAATCCGTACACGGAGCCGAGCTTCGAGCTGTTCGGCAAGCACCCCGAGACGGGCGACCTCATCGAGATCGGTAACTCGGGCATCTTCCGCGAGGAGGTGCTGCGGCCGCTCGGGGTCGACTGCGACGTGATGGCCTGGGGGCTGGCGCTCGAGCGGCTGCTCATGCTGATGTACGGCTTCGAGGACATCCGGGACGTCCACGGGACGCTGTGTGACCTCGAGCTGCTGCGGAACGTGGAGGTGGTGCACTGATGCCCGTCGTCGACGTCGACCCCGACGAGCTCCGGCGGCTCACCGGCCACGAGGAGAAGTCGGACGAGGACCTGAAGGACGACCTGTTCTCGCTCGGCCTCGAGTTCGAGGGCGAGACGGAGGACGGCGACTTCGAACTCGAGTTCGCGCCCGACCGGCTGGACCGCCTCTCGGTCGAGGGCATCGCCCGCTCGCTGCGGTACCAGTACGGCGAGGACCGCGGCGTCTACGTCCCGGACTGCAACGACGCCGAGTGGACCATCGAGGTCGACGACTCCGTCCCCGACGGGCGGCCCTACGTCACCGGCGCGGTCGTCCGTGGCCTCGACCTCGGCGAGGCGGAACTGGAATCGCTCATCCAGCTGCAGGAGAAGCTGCACGCCACGATGGGCCGCCAGCGCGCCAAGGGCGCCATCGGCGTCCACGACCTGGCGATGCTGAAGCCGGCCGGCGACGCCGACGACAAGCGCATCGTCTACCGGGGCGTCGAGCCCGACGGGGACACGTTCGTCCCGCTGGACGACGACGACGCGCGGACGCCCGCCGGCGTGCTCGCCGAGCACCCGATCGGCGACACCTACGGCGACCTCGTCGAAGGGCTCGAGCGGTACCCGGCCATCTACGACGGGGTCGGGCTATTCTCGTTCCCGCCGGTCATCAACGGCCGGCGGACGGAGGTCGAGGCCTCCTCGCGGGACCTGTTCGTCGAGATGACCGGCACCGACCAGTGGACCATCGACAGGATGCTCGCCATCGTCTGCTACGCCCTGGACGCCCGTGGCGGCCAACTCGAGGCCGTCGAGGTCGAGTACGGCGACCGGACGCTCCACCGGCCGGACCTCTCGACGGACACGAAGACCGTCTCCCACGAGCGCATCGAGTCGACGCTCGGCGTCGACATCGCGGGCACGGACGTCGTCGACCTGCTGGAGCGGTCGGGCCTGAACGCCGACGCCTCCGGGACGGACGGCGACGGGCGCGAGGACGCGGCCGCCGACGTCGAACTGGAGGACGTCCCCTCCCACACGACCCGGACGGCGGGCCCCGCCGGCGACGACGCGGCCGGCGGGGGTCCGGCCGACGGCGGCGCCAGCGCCGGCGCCGCGGCGGACGGGCCCACCTACGAGGTGGAGATCCCACCGTACCGCGTCGACGTGCGCCACCCGATGGACGTCGTCGACGACGTCGGCCGGGCCTACGGCTTCAACGACCTCGAGCCGCGGTACCCGGACGTCTCGACGGTCGGCGGCCGCCACGACACCTCGCGCCTGGAGGACGCCGCCCGCGACGCGCTGGTCGGGCTGGGGTTCGAGGACCTCCTGAACTTCCACATGACGAGCGAGGCGGCGCTGTTCGACCGGATGGGGCTGTCGCCCGACGACGACGCGCTTGGCGCCAGAACGCCGCCGGTCATCACCGAGCCGTACAGCGAGGACTACACCGTCGTCCGGACGTGGGCGTTGCCGTCGCTTCTGATGGTGCTGGAGAACAACACCCACCGCGCGTACCCGCAGGACATCGCCGAGATCGGGCTGGTCGCCGCCGAGGACCACGACGAGCCGACGAACGTCGCAGAGCACCGGTCGGTCGCCGCCGTCGTCGCCCGGAACGACGCCTCCTACGAGGACGCGAAGGCCCGCCTGCAGGCGGTCGCCCGAGCGTTCGGCAAGGACCTAGCGACGCCGCCGACCGAGCACCCGTCCTTCATCGGCGGGCGGACCGCCGAGGTGGTGCTGGACGGCGAGTCCGTCGGCGTCATCGGGGAGGTCCCCCCGCGCGTGCTCGTCGAGCACGACCTGGAGGTCCCCGTGGCCGGCTTCGAGTTCCGCCTGGACGGCCTACGGTAGGTCGGCGAGCGCCCCGACCCCTCGCCGACGGCGTTTTGTCGGGTCGACGTGCGCCCCCGGTGTGGAGTGGACCCGCCGGAACGTCGCGCTGGCCGTCCTCGCGGCCCTCGTTGGTGCCACCCTGCTGGCCGCCGCTGGCGCCGCGGCCTACTTCGAGTTCGGCCACGGTCCCGACGAGGCCGCCGTCGAAGCGGGCGAGAGCGACGACTCGGTGACCGTAGCGCGGGTCGAGGGCGCCACGGTCGTCCGGAGCGGCCCTCTCACGCCGGAGACGACCGGGCCGGTCTACTACCCCGGCGCGCGTGTGAACCACGAGAGCTACGCCCCGACGGCCGCGGGTATCGTCGTCGACCGGGACGTGGTCGTCGTCGTGCAGATGCCACTGAACCTGGCGATACTGGCGCCCGGGACGCGGCCGGCGCCGACGCCGACCCGGAGGGGCTGGTGCTGCACGCCGCCTACTGCGACGACGTCTCGGGGACCGACCTGCGGGTGCTGTCGGTGCTCGGCGCCGAGGACACCGTCATCGACACAGAGGCCGAACGGGAACGCCGGGGACTGCTGCCCGACGGCGCCACGGTCGTCGAACTCGAGGCGGTCACCCACTCGGGGGTCGGCGCCTACGGGCCACGGCGCGCGGCGGGGCCGCCGCGGGACCCGGCGGCGATGCGGGCCGACGTGGCGCGGGCGACCGGCGAGTGGCTCGTCGGCGACGCGAACGCGACCGACGAGAGTGGCGCCGCCACCGCGTCCTACAGGTCGGCGCCGACGGCGTCCTCGACGGAGTTGAAGCCGTCCCGCTCGAGCAGTTCGAGCAGCCCCCGGTTGATGCGTCTGGCGACGCCGGGACCCTCGTAGACGAGGCCGGTGTACAGCTGGACGACCGAGGCGCCGTTGCGTATCTTCTCGTAGGCGCCGCGAGCGTCGGAGACGCCGCCGACGCCGACGACGGGAGCGTCGGTGCGCTCGGCGACGAAGCTGACCACGCTCGTCGCCCGGTCCTCGATGGGGTCGCCGGAGAGGCCGCCCGCCTCGCTCGCGGCCTGCCCGCGGAGCGCGTCCGGCCGGTCGGTGGTGGTGTTCGTGGCGATGACGCCGTCCAGCCCGAGGTCGTCGACGACCTCGAGGGCGTCCTCGACGGCGGCCTCGGCGAGGTCCGGCGAGAGCTTCACGAGGAGGGGGTCGGCCCCGGCGTCCTGCAGCGTCCCGAGGATGGACTCGAGACGGTCGCGTCCCTGGAGCTCCCGCAGTCCGGGCGTGTTCGGCGAGGAGACGTTGACGACGAAGTAGTCGCCGCCCTCGCGGACGCGCTCGAAGGTGTACAGGTAGTCGTCCTCGGCCTCGTCGTTTGGGCTGGCCTTGGACTTCCCGATGTTGACGCCGAGTGGAACCTTGCAGTCGGTCCCGGCGAGCCGTTCGCCGACGATGTCGGCGCCGTCGTTGTTGAACCCCATGCGGTTGACGAGCGCCCGGTCGGCCGGGAGGCGGAACAGCCGCGGGCGGGGGTTGCCGGCCTGTGGTTCGGCGGTGACGCCGCCCACCTCGACGTGGCCGAATCCGAGCGCGGCCAGCGCCGCAGGAATCTCGGCGTTCTTGTCGAAGCCGGCGGCGACGCCGACGGGGTTGAGGAAGCGCTGGCCGAAGGCGTCGACCCGGAGCCGGGAGTCGACGACGGTGTAGCGGTCGGCGACGACCCCCTCGAGGCGCGTTCCCTGGACGGCGCCGAGCAGTTCGTGGACGGTCCGGTGGGCGGTCTCGGCGTCCAGCCGGAACAGAAGCGGTTTGGCGGCGTCGTAGAGGGGCATTACCGAGTGGGGCTGTCCGAGACGCTTAAGCACCCTGGTCTGCGACGCGGTGCCGGCGTGATGCGGTGTCAGAAGTCGTGTTCGACCTCGTCGGGGTCGGCCTTCTGGATGATTATCTTCCCGTCCCGAACCCGGACGAAGACCTCGTCGCCGATCTCCATGCCTGCCACGGCGAGCTCGTCCTCGTGCAGGTTGACGTGGACGTTGTGGTACTCCCCGTCGTCGTCTTTGGCGCCACTGGGGCTGAGCTTCTTCTTTCGCACCATCGGGTTACGTTGACCCGTTCGCAACACGAGACACATAAGTGTACCGTGCGCGCGCCGCCGGCAGAGGTGCGCGCGAGCGCGCAGGAGGGGTGTTCGACGGGGAATAGCGCCCTCCGTCGGCGGGTTTTCGGTCCGCTCGGGGGGCGACGTTTATAAAGCGGCGGTTGGAAACACCCCGTTCGGGGGATATATTTATAACGGCGTGTGTGCAGTTGTCTCACGGAGGAGAGCAAACCATGGCACGTGACGACGACGACAAGCGCAACTTCGCGCTCCGCGAATCGACCGGCAGCGAGACGAGCGTCTTCTCGGGACGGACACCGCGACAGGCGGCGCTGAAGGCGGCCCGTCGGCTCGACCCCGCCGACACCGAACGGCACGCCGAACGCGAGGACCTCCGGCTCCGCGAGAAGGGGACGAAGAAGGTCCACATCTACGAGGGCTGGGCCTGGGAGGAGGCGGCTCCCGACGACAGCCCGGACTGGATGCCCGAGGAGATCACCGAGGCGAACGTCTCCAAACAGGGCATCGAGCACCTCGAGGAAATCTAAGCAGCCACGTTTTTCAGAACGGCTATGCGTCGTCGCCCCGTAGCCGGCGGTGCGCGGTCCTCACGCGGCCGGCAGTGCGCGGTCCTCACCGCCCTGACCGCGCGTGCACGCGCGAGATGAATGCGACTTCCAGCCGCGCGAGATGCGACTTCCAGCCGCGCGACAGCTTCCTACCTGAAACTCGACATATGTAGTGGCGTCCCGTGAGGGGTGCGCGCGCCAGCGTTGCGAGCGGGCGCCGCGCTGCCCGTGGCCGGCTCGCGAGGGAGCGGCTCGCACGGAGCGAGCGGCATGAAATCGCGTGACGTGGTGGGTTCACTTCGACGGGCTTACCACTCCCACCCTCGTCGAAACGGATGCGAACGACGCGGGGCGTGACGCCCCGACCGGAACGGCCCGTTGGGCCGTTTCGTATCGACGCCCTTATGTTCGACAGGGCGCTCGAACCGAAGTACGTACCGCGCCAGGGTCCCGCCCGGCGAGGGAGAATCCGACGCCCTTAAGTGTAACAGGGTGCTTCGGTTGATGTACGAAGGCGGCGCTGAATCGCATTCCGGCGTCGTCTCGGTTCGATGCCCTTATATGCATCAGGGCGTTCGAACCTAATTACGGAGGTCGGGACGGCACGCTGCTGTCCCGACGCTCGCCCCGGTCCGTCGTGGCCGGACGAGACGCGACGTGGTTGAGGGCGTTCGACCCCGTCCTCACTCACGGACCGGTCGAGTTCCGGTGGGTTTATGACCCATCGAGGACTACGATTAGGTCCGAAGGAAATGAGGATTCCACCCCTGCGGTCCGCCGTATAGATGGAATCTGATGTTAGCCCTGGCAGTTCGGTGACACTCGGTCGGTCCGAGCGTCACCGAACGCCGAT
>PXQM01000093.1 GCA_003021325.1 Halobacteriales archaeon QH_10_70_21 | reverse complement strand
TGAAGGCGAAACTGGCCGGCCAGATCCTGCTTTTCCCCCGGCGGCTGACGGTCGAGGAGCTGCGGTCGCGGTTCAAAGAGCCGCTCCGGACGACTACGGCGTCGGCCACGTCGACGTCGAGTTCGCCGACGACGGCAGTGTCGAGTACCCCGCGGTCGGTCGCCGGGAGTCCGGCATCGGGCCGACGCTGCCGCCGGGGAGCGCCGCCGTGGCCGTCAGGGCTGACCCCCCGAACAGTGCCAGCCCGGGCGACTCCGTCCAGGTGTGGACGGCCGGCGAGGACGGCGCGCCCAAGCAGGTGACGAACGCGGAACTCCGCGGCACCGCCGACGACGTGGTGACGCTGGCGCTCGACGAGGAGGAGGCCGAACAGCTCGACCCCGAGCGGAGATACCGGCTCGTGACCCTGCCCGTCGAGTCGCGGGCCGACCGGGAGTTCGCCGCACGGCTCCGGGCCGCAGAGGAGACGACGGGCATCGTCACCGTCGGGGAGGGGAGCGCGCTGGCAAGCAGCGTCGTCGGGGGCGTCGACGTCGCGATCGTGGCTATCCGGACCGCCGACGGCGATATCGTCGCAATCCCGTCGCAGTCGCGCGCGTTCGCGCCCGGAGAGATTATCCATGCCATCGCACGACCGGAGGCGCTGCGGCGGCTCGAGGCGGCGGCCGCCGCGTCCGACGAGCGGCCCACGGAGCCGTAGTCGATACCGTCAAATCCGGCGAGACCCGACGTGGACGTATGCCCGACGAACCCGTCGACCCGAGCGACATCGGCGAGCGCGACGCGCCGCCGGTCGAGGAGGCGCCCTACAAGCTAATCTTCGAGGCCAACAGGTGCATCGGTGCGGGCAAGTGCGCCGAGGTCTCGGACAACTGGGAGCTGCGGCTGGACACCGGCATCGCCGAGCCGAACGTCTACTTCTTCGACGAGACGGACCTCGAGCACAACGTCCGGGCCGCCGAAATCTGCCCGGCCAAGAAGGACCGCGGCGTCATCCACGTCGTCGACCGGCGAACCGACGAGGAGGTCGCCCCCGACCCCGAGGGCGACGGCACCCTCTCGGTCGACTGGTGACCGCCGTTTCGGTGTGGTTATACCACTCCGGTGGCAATCCTCCCGACATGTCCGACGCTCCCGAGGGACCGGCCGACGACGTTACGACGCTCGTCGACAGGAACGGTCTCGTCAAACTGTTCGCCAACCGGGTGCGGGCGCGCATTCTGGTGACCCTGTTCTACGCGGAGGAACCGCTGACGACGGCCGACATCGCCGCCCACGCCGACGTCTACCAGAGCGCCGTCATCGAGGCGCTGGAGGCGATGGAGCCGTTCGACATCGTCGAGTCGACCGGCGACGACGAGGACCCGGCGTACGCCATCGACCGGAGCGACGAGCTCGTCGCCGACATCCGGACGCTCGCGGAGTCGGCGACCAACCGGCTCTACGGCGAGGAGTCCTGACGGCGGCTACCGTATCTCGACGGTCATCTCGTCGTGGACCCCCTTCGCCGGCGCGGACCCGACGTTGATGCCGGCGCGTATCGTGTACTCGCCAGGGCCGGCGTCGGTCCACTCCGCCTCGGCGACCTGGAACATCCCGTCCCAGCGCCGGCGGAACGTTTTCCACTCGCCGCGGTCGAACGCGAGGGCGCTCGGCTCCCGGGCCGGGGTCTCCGGTACGTGGGAGGCCTCCCGGTGGCCGTCGACCGCCCAGGTCCACAGCAGCGGCGAGGCCGTCGGCACGCTCACCGGGAACGGCATCGCGTTCTTCATCCTGACGGTGAACGGTACCGTCTCGCCGGCCTCGTAGACGTCCTGCGGCGAGGAGACGTCGACGGATATCGCGCGGTGGCGGAGCCGCGTCGGGAGCAGGGCGTCGCTCAGCGTCCGCACCGGCAGGGTCCGGGCCGCACGCGGCTTCTCCTCACCCTCGCGTTCGCCCGGCTGGAACGGGTCGTCGTCGTCCCGGTCCAGCGCGTCCGACTGGTAAATCCGTCGCATCGTCGCCCCCGTTAGGACCCGACGGGTAAAGTGCGTTCCGCGTCGGGCGGGACGGACCGACGCGGTCCTGTGTCGGTCGCCGCCAGTAGGGGTCGGCGACCACCGATACATCGTCACGACGGCCGTATCAGTCGTCGCCGGCGGCGGTGGACTCCGCCCCCGCCCCCCGCTCGGATTCGTCGACGCTGCCGTCCTCGTAGCGGGGGTCGAACAGGTGACAGGCCGCACGGCCGCTCTCGATGTCGCGCAGCTCCGGCTCGTGGGCCCGACACGGCGTCACGAAGACGTCCTCAAGCATCGTGGCGGCGGCGTCGAACTCCTCGACGGCGGCCGACTCTAGCGCTTCGGCGAGCACCGCCTCGGCCGCAGGGTCCGAGAGCGTCTCCGGGACGCCGTACTCCGCCCGGATCGCGGCGGCGACCGCGCCGGCGTCGTCGCCCCGCTCGGCGTCGATGCTCTCGAAGTCGATGTCGGCCCGCTCGATGCGCTCCTGTAGCTCGAGGACCGCCCGCCACTCGTCCTGCTCGAAGTCGTACTCCTTCGGCTGTATCACGTGCGGACACCGCGTGTGGAACCTACAACCCGCCGGCGGGTCTATCGGCGAGGGGACCGACCCCTCGAGGATGATTCGGTCGGCCTCCCACAGCGGGTCCGGCTCCGGAATCGCCGACAGCAGCGCCTCCGTGTAGGGGTGCTGTGGCGTCGAGAACAGCTCCTCGGGCGTCCCGATTTCGGCGATTTCGCCGAGGTACATCACTGCGATGCGGTCGGCAACGTGCTCGACGACCGAGAGGTCGTGGGCGATGAACAGGTACGAGATGCCGAACTCGTCCTGGAGGTCCTCCAGCAGGTTGAGTATCTGCGCCTGGACGGAGACGTCGAGCGCGCTGACGGGTTCGTCGCAGACGATGAACTCCGGATCGACGGCCAGCGCCCGCGCGATACCGATGCGCTGCAGCTGGCCGCCGGAGAACTCGTGGGGGTAGCGGTTGGCGTGGCTCGCGTTCAGCCCGACGCGCTCGAGCAGCTCCTTGATGCGGTCGTCGCGGGACTGTCCCTCGGCGAGTCCGTGGATGTCCAGCGCCTCCCCGATGATGTCGTTGACCGTGAGCCGAGGGTTGAGGCTGGACTGGGGGTTCTGGAAGATGATCTGTATCTCCTTCCGGAGTTCGCGGAGCTCGCTCCCCGAGAGCTCGCCGACGTCCCGGCCCTTGTAGTAGACGCTCCCCTCGGTCGGTTCCTCGAGCCGCAGCAGCGTCCGGCCGACGGTGCTCTTGCCGCAGCCGGACTCGCCGACGAGACCGAACGTCTCGCCGGCCCCGATCTCCAGGTCGACGCCGTCGACGGCCTTCACCCACGTCTGGCGGCCGAGCAGCCGGTCGATGACGTCGGTCTCCGACTGGTAGTACTTCTTGAGGTTCTCCGCCCGGACGAGCGGCTCGTCGCTACTCATCGACGGTCCCTCCGTCGGTCGACTCGACGGGGTCGCCCCGGCTCTCTCCCCTGACCCGCACCTCGTAGTCGAGCGGCTCGGACAGCTCGCCGGTGTGGGCGAGGCAGGCGGCCGCCTGCGCCGTGTGGTCCGAGACGTTGGCCGCCCGACCCGTCGCCGTGTCCACGAGCTGCGGCTCGCGCCTGGTGCAGCTCTCCTCGGCGTACGGACACCTGGGGTGGAAGTTACAGCCGGGCGGCATCTCGATGAGGTCCGGCATCCGGCCGGGGATGGTCTGCAGCCGGTCGCGGTCGTCCCCGATGCGGGGAATCGAGCCCATCAGCCCGACGGTGTAGGGGTGCTGTGGGTCGTAGTAGACGTCCTCGACGGGCGCCATCTCGACCGGGTGGCCGGCGTACATCACCATCACTCGGTCGCAGAACTCGGCGACGACGCCGAGGTCGTGGGTGATGAGACGTCCAGGGCGGTCGTCGGCTCGTCGGCGATGATGAGGTCCGGGTCGCAGGACAGCGCCATCGCGATGACCGCCCGCTGCTGCATCCCGCCGGAGAACTCGTGGGGGTAGTTCGAGTACCGCTGGCCGGGGTCGGGAATCCCGACCGACTCGAGCATCTCGATCGCGCGCTCCCTGGCGGCCGCCTCGTCCATGCCGAGGTGGTGCCGGATCGCCTCCGAGATCTGCTCGCCGACCGTGTAGGCCGGGTTCAGCGCGGTCTCGGCGTCCTGGAATATCATCGCGATCTCGTTGCCCCGGAGCTTTCGCATCTCCTCGTCGTCGAGCTCCAGGAGGTTCCGGCCCTTGAACCGGATTTCGCCGCTCTCGATGACGCCGGGCTCGTCGATGAGCCGCATCACAGCGAGGCTGGTGACGCTCTTGCCCGCGCCGCTCTCGCCGACGACGCCGAACCGCTCGCCGGCCTCGACCTGGTAGGAGAGGTCGTTGGTCGCCTTCACTACCCCGTCCTCGGTGTAGAAGCGGACGTTCAGGTCCTCCACCTCGAGCATCGCCATCTATCTGAACTCACCCCCGCCCTTGTCGCCCTGGGGGTCGAAGGCGTCGCGGACGCCGTCGCCGACGAGGTTGATGGCCAGGACGAACAGGAAGATGGCGAAGCCGGGGAAGAACCCGGCCCACCAGCGGCCCCTGGCCATCGAGTCCTGCTCGACGTTGAGCATCACGCCCCACTCGGCGCTGGCGGGCGAGAGGCCGAGCCCGATGAAGCCGAGCGCGGCGGCGGCCAGCACCGTGGTCCCGACGCTGAGCGTCGCCTGCACGATGACCGGCGCCATCGCGTTCGGGAGGATGTGGCGGGTGATGATGGAGCGGTCCGTCGCCCCGAGCGCCTTCGCGGCGGTGACGTACTCGTTTTCCTTGACGCTCAGTATCTCGCCGCGAAGGATGCGGGCGTACGAGAGCCAGCCGACGGCGACCAGCGCGAAGACGAGCTCCCAGTACCCCCGGCCCAGGATCGCGATGACCGCGATGGCCAGCACGATGAACGGGAACGCGTACAGCATGTCGACGACGCGCATGATGACCTCGTCGACGTAGCCGCCGTAGTAGCCCGCCAGGGCGCCGAGCGGGACCCCGATGAGGAGCGCCACGGCGACCGCGATGAAGCCGATAGAGAGGCTCCAGCGGCCGCCGTACATCACCCGCGAGAGGATGTCGCGGCCGGCCCAGTCGGTGCCGAACAGGTGGAGGCCGGACGGCGGCCAGGTGAGGGTGTTCTCGAGCGTCGGGGGCGTGTGGCCCATCAGGACGTTCTGGTTCGCGGGGTCGGCGGGCGCCAGCGCGAACGGCTGGAGGACCTGGCCGGCCAGCACCGGCGCGGATTCCGGCACCCGAATCGGCTGTGCGAACACCGCAAGCACCGTCATGAACCCGATTACGGCCGCTCCGAACAGCGCCAGGCGGTTCCGCCTGAACCGGCGCCAGGCGTAGTAGAGGCGGCCCTTCCCCTCCTCCGACTGGAGCTTCGGCTCCCAGTCGGACTCCAGCTGGCGGTCCTCGACCGCCTCGCCGTCGAAGCCCTCGATTCGGATGCGACCGCGCTCGGGTCCGCTTTCGTTTCGCTTCGTAGCCATTGTTAGTATCGTATTCTGGGGTCGAGGTAGGCGTAGAGCACGTCGGCGAACAGGTTCGCGACGATGACCGAGACGCCGATGAGCAGCACGAGCGCCTGGATGACGGGGAAGTCACGGTTGCCGACGCGGTTGACGAGCAGCCGGCCGATGCCCGGGTACGCGAAGACGATCTCGACGACGACCGAGCCGCTGATGATGAACGCCACCTGGATGGCGGCGACCGTCACGACGGAGATGAGCGAGTTCCGGAGGACGTGCTTGCCGATGACCCGTCGCTCCGGAAGCCCCTTCGCGCGGGCCATCTTGACGTAGTCCTTGTCGAGTTCCTCGACCATCGAGGACCGCATCAGCCGCATCAGAAGCGCCGTCGACCCTGTCCCGATGGCGGCGGCCGGCAGCAGCGTGTAGGTCACCATGTCGACGCTCAACAGCCCGCTGTCGGTCGGCGGCAGCACCGGGAAGAGGCCGAGCCAGCTGCCGAACACCAGTATCAGGATGAGCCCGAGCCAGAAGTTCGGCAGCGCGATGCCGACGAGCGCGAAGACGCGGCTCGCCTGGTCGACCGTCGTGTTCCGGTAGTAGGCGGCGGCCACGCCGGTCGGGATCGCGGTCACGATCGCGATGACGAACGCCATCGACCCCATCAACAGCGTGAACGGCAGCCGGGTCGTGATCTCGTCGGTGACCGGGCGGTTCGAGATGATCGACCGGCCGAAGTCGCCCTGGGCGGCGCCAACGACCCAGTCGATGTACTGGATGTAGACCGGCTTGTTGAGTCCGTACTGCTCGCGTATCTGCTGCTCCGTCTCCGGATCCAACTCGGTGAACAGCGTGATGAAGTCGATGGGGTCACCCGGGATGAAGTGGACCATCAGGAACGTCGCGAGCGTCACACCCAGCAGTAGCGGGACGGTGATGAGCAACCGCTTGAAAACGAACCGTCTGAGACTCATGGGGGAGTGTGACCGCCGTGGTCAGTTCTCGGGCGGGATGACGATCTCGCCCCGGACGGGGGCGTACAGGGTATCGTACCGGCTGCTGGAGTTCGGGTGCGGCTGCCAGTCGCCGACGCTGGCCACCGAGTCGGAGTTGACGATGTCGATCTGGTCTCCCGTCCACATGAACGCCATCGGGGAGTCCTCGGCGAGAACCTCCTGGAGGTCGCTGTAGATCTGGGACCGCTCGTCGACGTCGACGGTTGTCTGTCCCTCGTCGATGAGCTGGTCGACCTCGTCGTTCTCGTAGAGGTTCCAGTTGAACCCGTCGGGGACGTGGTTCCGCGAGTGGAGCAGCTGTGCGACGTGGCCGTCGGGGTCGGAGCCGCCTGTCCAGCCGATGCCGACGACGTCGGTGCTCTGTGCGGCGCCCTCGGGGTCAAGCAGGAACGGAACCAGGTCGTCGAACGACCGCACGTCCAGTTCCGCGTCGAAGTACTCCGTCTCGTCGAACCGCTGCTGGACGACCTCCATCCAGCGCTCCCGCGTCCGGTTGACGTTGGTGATGAGGCTGACCTCGAAGGGCTTCTCGATGTCCTCCGCCTCGAAGGCGCTGTCGAGCAGCTCCTCGGCGGCCTCGACGTCCTCGCCGACGAACTCGTCCCGCAGTTGCTGTTCCTCGTCGGCGTCGAAGTACGCACCCAGGCCGGGGCTGATGGGGCCGGCCAGCGGCGTCGCGTTGCCGCCGAAGATGGCCTCGATGACGTCCTCCCGCGGGATGAGCCGGGTCATGCCGCGGCGGAAGTCGGGGTTGGTGTACGGCTCCTGGTTCACCGGGAAGGTGATGAAGTCGAAGCCGACGGCGACGTCCTTGACGACCGTGCCGGTCGCGCCCTCCCACTGCTGGAGGTCGAACGGCGCCGCGTTGTCGATCATGTCGAGTTCGCCCGTCTGCATGGCCTCTTCCTGGGAGACCTGTTCGGGGATGACGCGGAAGGTGACGGTCTCCCACGGCGACGTACTGGGGTAGTCGCCGCCGTCGTACCAGTAGTCCCCGTAGGCGGTCATCACCAGGCGGTCCTCGGCCTGGAACTCCTCGATGGTGTACGGCCCCGTCCCCAGCGTCTCCGACTGGAAGTCGTGGTCGTCCTCCTGGGGATTCTCGCTGATGCTGTCGGCGCCGCTCGGCAGGATCGGGACGGCACCGAGGTCTGTCAGGGCGGGGGCGTGGGGCTCGCTGGAGTTGATGACGATTTCGTAGTCCCCCTGGACGTCGACGGACTCGATCCAGGCGACGTCGGCGTCGTTCGTCGTGCCGCTCGTCCGGTTGATGGAGAACTCGACGTCTTCGGCGGTGAACTCGTCGCCGTTGTGGAACGTGACGCCCTCCCTGAGCTGGAACCGATAGGTGGTCTCGTCGACGCGTTCGAACTCGCTGGCCAGCAGGCCGCGGAACTCCGAGAGGTCGAACGTGGGCGTAACCAGGGACTCGTAGGCCAGCGACGCGACGGTGGACGCCGACGTGGCGTCCGCGACGATCGTCGGGTCGAAGGTGCTCGGGTTGGCGGCGACGGAGGCGGTGAACTCGCCGGTCGGGACCGTGTCTCCCGGCGTCGAGTCGTCCGTTTCGGTCATCTCGTCGTCGTCGTCCGGCTCCTCGGTCGCCGTCGAGTCGTCGCCGTTGCCGGCACAGCCCGCCACCCCGACGGCGGCCGCTCCGCCCATCGCGGCGAGTATCTGTCGACGCGTGGCGTCGGAACCCGGGAGGGAATCAGAACGCATGAACAACGCTTGTAGACCGGCGTTAAAAAAACCCTTCGTTGTAGTAATTCTCCGTTGAAACGTAGTAAGAGCGGCTCTCGAAGCCGAACTACTTCCTTCCGGGACCCCCGTATCGCCGGCCGCCGCCCGTCGCCCCGACCGAAACCCCTATCACCGGAACCACCGGAGATGCGGGACGCCCGCGAGGGTGGCCGAGTCTGGACAAAGGCGGCGGACTTAAGATCCGCTCCTGTAGAGGTCCGTGGGTTCGAATCCCTCCCCTCGCATAGCGAACCGCCGAGGGCAGTGGGGCGAATCGTCATCGTATCCGTCGTGGGCCCGACGAGCACTGCGGCGGGCCGGCGACGCGGTGCAGGACGGGGCCGGGCTGGCGGCGGATTCGACGCCGGCGCTCCATCACGACGGGCTTTTGGCCGGCTGTCGCCTACCTACCGGTCATGAGCGACGCACTACCGGAGCGGGCGGTCCGTGCGTTCGAGGCCCACGACGCCTTCGAGCGCGACGGGGAGTGGTTCGCGGTGACGACGACGAAATTCGACGGTCGGGTGACCGCCGAGGCGACCGACGAGTGGGCGCTCCGCTACACCCTCGAGGTGCGGGCGCCGACGCTCGACTCGGCGACGGCCGACGAGGTCGGCCCGACCGTCCGGGCGGGCTGGCTCGACACCTACGAGCGCCGCCTGGAGGACGCGCCGATGGCCGTCCGCCAGGACGTCGACCTCGACGAACAGCGGGTCCTCGAGGAGGCCGGCGACGCGGTCGCCGTCTTCGGCTTCGAGTGGGGCAACGCCGACCACGCTCCCGACATCGCGAAGGCCATGGCCGAGTTCGTCGAGGGCACCTACATGGAGGGCATCGTGCCCGGCTACGAGTACGAGCCGCCCGTCTCGGAGATGCTCTCGCAGGCCCGCCAGTCCGGCGGCGACGACGGTGGCAGCGGCCCGATGCCCCTGTAAATCGAGCGGTTCGACGTCGACCACCACCGCCGCGCGACCACGAAACGGCAGTACGAGCGGCACGCGCCAGACGGGTAGCGGGGAGCCGGCTTCACTTCCGCCCCGCCACGGGAGGGTTTTTGCCCGATGCCGACCACATCCCGGGCATGTCCGACCTGGGCGACTTCGAGAACTACGACCCCGACGACGCCGGCGACGGGGGGGATACCGGCGCCGACGACGCCGGCGCCGGCGAGAACGACTTCGAGGAGGTGCCGGCGTCGCCGGTCGGCTCCGACCGCGGCATCGGGACGCTGTCGGCCTCCGAGGGGCTGGTCATCAGCGAGGAGGCCGACGACACCTGCCTCCGGGCCTACGTCACCGTCCAGAACCGTTCGTCGGTCCGCATCGGGAGCTACCTCGTCGCCTCCTACCCCGACGGCGAGCGGCTGTTCTGTCGCATCGTCGCCCTGGAGTACGCCCAGGAGTTCCGCTCGGACGACGCGACGGAGATTCACGCCAGGCGGGCGATGCGCCTGACCGACATCGACGAGCAGGATTACAAGTTCATGGCGACGCTGGAGCCGGTCGCGGTGCTGTACTCCGACGGCGGCGACCTCAAGCGGCGGATGACCGACCGGGTCCCGAAGCCGGAGACGGTCGTCCGGCAGGCGGCGGATTCGACGGAGATCAAGACCGGCCTGAAGATACCGGAGGCGGGGGTCTTCCTGGGGCACCTCTCGGTGGGCGGCGAGAAGGTCCGCACCGCCGCGGAGCCGCCGACCATCGACTACCGGCTGAAGGACGACTACGAGGCCGGCGACCCGCTCGTCTTCCGGCACACGCTGGTCGCCGGCGGCACCGGGTCGGGCAAGACACACGCCGCAAAGAACGTCCTCCGGCAGTACCTCGCCGACGGCCGCCGGTACCCGGTCGACGACGGCCGCGAGGTCGCCCCGGCGGTCGTCCAGTTCGACCCCCAGGACGAGTACGCCCAGATGCACGACGACAACCCGGCGATGGGCGCCGACGACGAGCGCCGCCTCGAGCGGGAGGGTATCGCCCACGGCGGCGTCGACGACACGAAGGCGTTCGTCCCCAAGGTCGGGAACGCGACGTACGCGGCGGCCCACCACGGCGCCGAGCAGGTCGAGTTCACCATCCCGTTCGGGATGGTCGCCGACGACCCGTGGCTCATCGCCGGGTCGGACCTCAACGACAACCAGTACGGGGCCCTGCGCTACCTGCTGAACCGCTTCTTCGAGCAGTTCGGCGACGGCGGCACCTACGAGGCGTTCATATCGTTCCTCGACGACCCGGCGCTGAAGGAGGAACTCGACGAGTCCGGGCGGGTCCACGAGGCCACCTTCGACGCCGTCCGGCGGCGGGTCTACGGCTTCGGCGACGTCTTCGACGCCGAGGCGCGGCCGATACCCGACCTCGTCTCGGAGTTCGTCCGCCCCGGCGGCCTGACGACCGTCCCGACGTACCACCTCAACGACTCGCGGGCGACGACGACGGTCGTGCTGGCGCTGGCGTCGCTGCTCGTCGACCAGAAGCTCTCGAACGACCCCACCCACGAGCGTATCGAGGAGACGCCGCTCGTCCTCGGGATGGACGAGGCGCACAGCTTCCTGACGGACGCCGACAGCGTCCAGGCGCGGAAGGTCATCGGGAAGTTCGCCGAGGCGGCCAAGCAGGGCCGCAAGGAGCGGCTCGGCCTCTTCCTCATCACCCAGGACCCCCAGGACATCGCCGACCCCATCTTCAAGCAGGTGAACACGACCGTCGTGCTGAACCTCGGCGACGAGGACGCCATCAAGGCCGTCAACATCCCCTCGAACCTCGAGGGGAAGGTGCCGTACATGGAGACGGGTCAGATGGTGGTGTACTCGCCGGACAACTCCGAGCCCGTGGAGCTCGTCGGGCTGTCGAACTGCGTGACGCGACACGGGGACTGACCGGCCGCGAGTCTCCGGACCGCCGCCCCATCCTTCCCGTCCTTCGGCGCCGTGACTGCTACGTGCTCTCCGGGCTCAGTGCGGCGTTATCTCCTCGCCCGACGTACAGTAGTCGTGAATCCACGACGCTTGCTCCGTGCGGAAGGACTGGCGGTGTTCCTCGCCGCGACGGCGACGTACTTCCTCGCGCTCGACGGTCCGACGGGATGGCGCGTGACGCGGAGGGATTCAGACGGCGAAGGCCTCAGAAGATGTTCGCCTGCTGGTAGACCGAGATGCCGTCGCTGGTTATCTCGTAGGGCTTGGTCTCCCGGGAGTGGTTGGCGTTCCGTATCTTCTGGATTTCGATCGCGAGTCGGGTCTCCCGGAACTCCGAGCGGACGTACTGGAGGACGAAGACGCCGTCCGTGAGGTACTCGATGATGCCGTGCCGGGAGGCGTAGGGGTTGCTCTCGCTGGCCTCGCTGGTCAGCATCGTCGTCACGCCGGCCTCCTTCAGCGACCGGGTGAAGTCGAAGATTTCGGTCCGGCGCTCGGCCTGGTTGTCGTACATCATCTCGAGCAGCGACACGGAGTCGAGCACGAGCCGTTCGGCCCCGAAGGCGTCGACGAGGCGGGGGAGGTCGCCGCGGATCGAGGTGAGGCTGTTGGCCACCTCGATGGGGTCGAGGTCGACGATGGCGAGTTCGTCGTTCTCGACGTACTCGTCGAAGGGCCACCCCTTCTCCGTCGCCACCTGGATGACGTCGTCGCGGCTCTCCTCGAGGGTGATGAAGATGGCCTTCTGGCCCTCCTCGAGGCCGCGGTGCAGGTACTGGAGGCCGAAGGTCGTCTTGCCGGTCCCGGCGGCGCCCATCGCGACGACGAGGGACCGCTCGGGGACGCCACCCTGAATCATCTCGTCGAGCCCCTCGATGCCGAGGTCGATTCGCGGGATGTCGGACTCGAAGTCCTCCTCGAAGCCCTTGCTCCCCCGGCCGCTCTCGAACGCCGAGGCGAAGTCGTCCTCGAAGAGGTCGTCGTCCTCCAGGGAGCCGCCAGCGTCCTCGAACCAGTCGTCCTCCCCGCTCATGTTCGCCCCCGGTCCACCGCGAGCATACAACCCCTTACGCGTACGGCAAACTTAATGTTACCCGTCAAATCCGGCTCCGGGTCGCTTTTGTCCCTGGCCGGAGAAGCCACGGCCGATGCACGTCGGCATCGTCGCCCAGCGAGACAACGCCCGGGCCGCCGAGCTCGCCGACCGCATCCGGCGGAACGTCGAGGCGACGGTCTCGCTCGACGAGGCGACCGCCGGCACGCTCGACCGGCCGGGAACGCGGGTCGGCGAGCTGGCCGACTGCGACCTCGTGGTCTCCATCGGCGGCGACGGCACGTTCCTCTTCACCGCTCGCGAGGTGGCGCCGACGCCGGTCATGGGCGTCAACCTCGGGGAGGTCGGCTTCCTCAACGTCGTCTCTCCCGGGGAGGCGGTCGACGCCGTCCGCCGGGTCGTCCGGCGGTTCCGCGAGGGGGAGCTCGACTGCCAGGAGCTGCCGCAGATACGCGCGTCGGGCGACGGCTGGACGCTGCCCGCCGCGGTCAACGAGGTGGCGATCCCCGGCCCACGGCGGGGACGGAACAACGGCGTCGGCGTCGAGATTCGCGTCGACGGCGAGCTCTACTCGGGGAGCCACGCCGACGGCGCCCTGGTCTCGACGCCGACCGGCTCGACGGCCTACAACCTCAGCGAGGGCGGGCCGCTCGTCCACCCCGAGGTGTCGGCCTTCGTCATCACCGAGATGTGCGCCGACGGGCCGATGCCATCGCTGTCGGTGCCGACCGACGTCGAGGTGACCGTCCGGGTCGGGTCGGCGGACCACGCCTTCGTCGTCGCGGACGGCCGGACCCGCCAGCGGGTGACCCCGCCGACGAGGGTCAGGCTGCGGCGGGCCGAGGAACCGGTCCGCATCGCCGGGCCGCCGCTGGAGTTCTTCGCGGCGCTCGGGAAACTGGAGTAGAGAGGAGTAGCGAGGCGCCGAACGAAGTGAGGCGCCTCGGTGAGGCGAGCGGGGAGCGGGGCGACCCGCGAGCCCGGGGGGACAGAGAAGGAAGTGAGGCGCCTCGGTGAGGCGAGCGGGGAGCGGCGTGGCTCCGGTGGGTGCCGAGTCCGGCGTCGGCGACGAGCAGCGCCGGTTCGCCCGACGGCGCCGCGACCCGGCCGATTCCCTTTCCGAAAGCCCTAACCTCGGGCCAAACCATTTTAAAACAATGAGCAAGCAGTTGCCGGACGTACAGGCGTCCAGCCCGGACGTAAGCGTCGGTCTGAACCGGGTCGGCGTCACGGGTGTCGAGAAGCTCGTCAAGCTCCACCGTCCCGACGACCGACCCATCGTCCTGATGGCGGAGTTCGAGGTCTTCGTCGACCTGCCGAGCTGGCGGAAGGGCGCCGACATGAGCCGGAACATGGAGGTCGTCGACGAGATGCTCGAGGAGGCGGTCTCGGAGCCGGCGATGCGCGTCGAGGACGTCTGCGGCGACGTCGCAGAGCGCCTGCTCGAGAAGCACGAGTACACGACGCAGGCCGAGGTGCGGATGGAGGCCGAGTACATGATCCGCGAGGAGACGCCGGCGACGGGCCGGCCGACGCAGGCGACGGCGGACCTCATCGCGTCGGCGACGGCCACCGAAAACGGCACCCGCGAGGAGGTCGGCTGCCACGTCGTCGGGATGACGGTCTGTCCGTGCTCGCAGGGCATGAGCGAGTCGCGGGCCCGCGACGTCCTCGAGGGGCTGGACGTTGACCGGCAGACCATCGACCGGTTCCTCGAGGAGGTGCCGCAGCCGGGTCACTCCCAGCGCGGCCACGCCACCCTCTCCGTGGAGACGTCCGGCGACCCGTCGGTCGACCTCAACGAGCTCATCGAGGTCGCCCGCGACTCGATGAGCGCGCGCATCTACAACCTGGCCAAGCGGCCGGACGAGGACCACATGACCTTCGAGAGCCACAGCAACGCGAAGTTCGTCGAGGACTGCGTCCGGGCGATGGCCGAGGGACTCGTCGATACGTACCCCGACCTGGCCGACGACGCCATCGTGCGGATGGAGCAGTCCAACGACGAGTCCATCCACCAGCACAACGCCCACGCCGAGCGGGTCGCGGAGTTCGGGCAGCTGAAGCGCGAAGTGGACGGCGGCGAGTAGCTCGTACTGCCGGAGTAACTGGTCGACTCGGGGGCCAGTCTACGATCACCCTCCCGGAGTTTCGGACTGACGACGAATCGGACCCTCGGGAAAGTACGACCGGCAGTATCAGAACCGCAGCTCGTCGGCGGCCTCCCACCGCGGCTGGAACTCCGCACGGACGTTCCCGGCGAACTCCCGGTCCTTGAGGTCGATCATCGCGAACACCTCCTGGCTCTTCAGCGGGTGGGGCACCTCGATGACCACCTCGTTCTCGTCGATGAGGGTGAACGTGCCGGAGACGTTCTCGCTGGTGCGGACCGAGAAGGCCTCGTGCTCCATCAGCGACTCGCGGTAGCGCTGACCGATGGATTCCGGTAACACGGGCACGAGGTCGGGCCGCATCAGGAGCCGAACCTCGACGCCGCGCTCCATCGCGCCGGCGAGCTCGTCGAGGATGAGCGTTCCGACCGTGTCGATGTCGAAGAACTGCTCGGTGTAGGTCGACAGCACCATCACGACCCGGGAGTCGGCGGCCGAGAGCCGCTCGACGAGCAGGTCGACAACGTCTCCTCGACGGGCTCTGCGGTCTCGAGTTCTCCGGTCAGGCCGTCGACTATTTCCTCGTACTGCTGTGCCTTCTCCTCCAGTTCGCGCCGCTTGTCGTCGAGCAGCCGGTCGAGCGCGGTCGAGGGCTCGACGGCGACGTACCTCTTCGGCCGGGAGGCCGACTGCGACCGGACGAGGTTGTACTGCTCGATGCTGTTGAGCACGTCGTAGATGCGGCCCATCGGGACGTCGCTGACCCTGGACAACTCCTTCGCCGTTGTCGGCCCCGTCTTCAGGAGGGCGCGATAGGCGCGGGCCTCGTACTCGGAGAGCCCGAGGTCTCTCAGACTTGCCATCGTTGGCATCTCCGCCTCGGAGGTTATAAACACACCGCAAGTTTAGGAGAGGTTTGAGTTGTTTACGGCTGTCTGACACGAGAGGGGGCCGCCGGAGCCACTCCCGGCGGTGCCGCTATCCTGCTCGTGGGTTCGTGACCGACGCGACCGGTCCTCCCCCGCAGGACCGACTCACGACGGTCCGTCCCGGGCGGGCTCCTCGGCGGCCCGCTCGAGCAGCTCCTCGGGCGTCCCGGCCGGCGCCGTCGTCTCGCCGCCGCGGACGACGACGGCGTCCTCGCGGTCCTCGGGGACGACCACCTTCTCGTGGTCGGCGACCCGGAGGGCCGCCCGGTGGAGGTCCGTCCCCGCCGGCGGCGTCCGGACCACGAGCGGGTCGTAGTGGGCGCGGGCGCAGGCGGCGGCGTAGCCGGCGGCCTCGACGCCCATCCGGTCGTAGGCGCCGGCGAAGCCGGCCAGCGCGTCGACGGCCGCCGTCCGGTAGCGCTCCTCGCCGGTCAGCGCCCACAGCTCCAGGAGTCCATTGGCCATCTCCGCGTTGGTCTCCAGCGGCCGGAGCGGGTAGTCGAGCAGCCCGGCGCCGGTCGGCTCGCCGTCGAGGAACGCTCCGCCCTCGTCGGCGAGGCGGTCGACGGCGTCGTCGGCGACGGCC
>PXQM01000092.1 GCA_003021325.1 Halobacteriales archaeon QH_10_70_21 | reverse complement strand
GGCAGGTCGGCCCGGAAAGCGAAGCGACCATTGGGGCCGAAACCGAACGGGCGCGTATGTCGACAGTTCGTGGACCGACGTTCGCCCGCGAGCACCCACGGGCGCTGACGGCCGTGCTGACGGTCGTGGGCTACGTCGTCGTCGTCGGGACGCTGTACGGCGACGTCGGGCTCTACCCCGACATCTCCGAGTCGACCGTCGACGTCCTGGCGGCGGCCATCGCGGTCGTCAACACCCTCACCGTCTGCTGTCTCGTCGCCGGCTGGTACTGGATACGGAACGGCGAGGTGCGGAAACACCGGACGGCGATGATGGCGGCCTTCACGCTCATCCTCCTGTTCCTCGTGCTCTACCTCCTGAAGACCGGTGGCGGGGGCCGCAAGGAGATCGTCGAGGGCGCGCCGCTGCGGAGCCTCTACCTGGGCACCCTCGGGGTCCACATCCTCCTGTCGGTGATGTCGGTGCCGCTCGTGCTCTACCAGGTGACGCTCGGGCTGACGCACACGACGGCCGAACTCCGCGAGACCGCCCACGCGAGGGTCGGCCGGGTCGCCGCCTCGGCCTGGCTCGTCAGCCTCGTGCTGGGCGTCGTCGCCTACATCATGCTGGCGTTCTTCTACGGCCCCGAGCACGTCGAGTACGTCACCGGCATGGCCTGACGATGGCGGAGAAGGAGGCCATCCGCGAGCGGGTCTGGGACGAACTCGACGACAGCGGCGAGGCCCGGGTCCCGTTCCCGCCCCAGGGTGAGGATATACTAGTGCGGAGCAGTAGGGTTGGAACATGGAGAAGCAGGCGCTGCGAGAGCGAATCTGGGACGAGTTAGAGGAGAGTGGCGCAGCCCGGTTTCCCTTTCCGCCGCATGGGAGAATTCCGAATTATAAGGGCGCAGAAGACGCTGCTGAGCGACTCACCGACCTCGACGCTTGGAAGGATGCCGACGTGATCAAGTCCAATCCCGACGCGCCGCAACTTCCCGTCCGACGACGAGCGCTGCGCGCCGGGAAAACCCTCTACATGGCGGTTCCGCGACTCTCTGACGAGAAGTGCTTCCTACGGCTGGATCCACAAGAGATCGAAGATGTCGACGACGCAACGACGGTCAGCGGTTCGTCTGAGCACGGCGTTCAGGTTGGACCAGAGGCGATGGAGCCGATCGATCTCATCGTCTCCGGTAGCGTCGCTGTGAATCGGCGAGGAGCGCGCGTCGGGAAGGGCGAGGGGTACAGCGACCTCGAGTTCGGCGTCCTGCGGGAGTTCGGCCTCGTGGACGACGGGACGACGACCGTCACGACGGTCCACGAGATACAGGTCCTCGAGGGGCCGGTGCCGACGACCTCCCACGACGTCCCGATAGAGCTGGTGTTCACGCCCGAGCGGACCCTCGAGACCGACGCGCCAGAGGGGAAGCCGACGGGCGTCGACTGGGACGCCCTCGGCGCGCAGCGACTCGAGGAGATTCCGGTCCTGCAGCGCCTGCACCCGGAGTGAGCCGGCGCCAGCGCTCGTGCCCGAACACGGGCCCGGCGAGCGGCGGTAGCGGTCCTGCGGACGGGGACCGTTGCAACGGCCGGCGAGCGGCAGTAACGACCCGGAGACGGCGGCCAGCATACTCCCGTATTCTGCCTATTTCGGGCGGTAGAGGGTCTGCACAGACGTTCCCTTGCGACGGGGTTATCCGTCGGCGGGTCATAGATACGACGTGAACGAAACACCTCCAACAGACGCGGGTCCGTCGCCCGAATCGGTCGGGTACGAGACCGTCCGGAGCCGCGTCCTGGTCGTCGGCGCGGGTGCCGCGGGGGCCCGGACGGCCTCTACTACGCCGGCGCCTACACCACGCCCGGCATCGGGATGCCGATGTGTCTCATCAGCGGCGAGCGCGCGGCACGGGCGGTACTCGAGGACGCGCCGGTCGGGGCGGACGTTGGCCGGTCGCCCTCGTGGGCGGACTGATACTGCCGGCTGTAGTTACGCGAAACCCCGTTCGAGATGTTCGACGGCAGCGGTTCTGTAACCCCTGGCTCCGAGTATCCCCATTCGAGATAGGTCCAGCCGGCAGTACGAGCGCCGGCCGTCAGTCCGTCCGGGGGAGTGCGACGGCGCCGGCGGCGAAGAAGCCCACGGCGAGGGCCGAAAGCACCGCCAGGTTGAGGTAGGGGTCGGTCCCGACGAGCCCCTCGCCGACCCGGTGGCTCGCGAGTGCCCCCGGCGGGCTGAAGGTGGCCGCCCGGACGCCGCGGGCGAAGTACGTCAGCGGCGACAGCTCCATCAGCGGGCGGAACCACGCCGGCAGCAGAGCCGGCGGGACGAACGTCCGCGAGAGGAACAGGAGCGGAACTGCGACCCCGTTGGCTGCGGCGATGACGCCGTCCTGGGAGTCGGCGACCCGGCCGAGTACGGCCCCGAACCCGCAGAACAGCGCGACGCCGACGACGAGGTACGGGACCAAGAGTGGTGACGGCGAGAAGCCGGCGTCGGTGACCGCGAGCACCAGCCCCAGGATGAGGACGGCCGCCAGCCCGATGACTGCGACGTTGACGAGCGTCTGTGCGAGCAGCCACTCGGCCCGCGACAGCGGCGTCGTCGCCAGCTTCTCGAAGCGGTTGCCATCGCGGTGGCGGGCCACCTCGCTGCCGACCCGCGACAGCGGCGTGAACAGGACGACCACTGCCAGGTAGCCCGCGACGTAGTAGCCGGGCGGCTCCGCGAACAGCCCGCCGCCGGCCGGGTCCGTCCGCACCAGGACGCCGAAGATGAGGATGATGATGACCGGGAAGAAGAAGGTGAAGAAGACGGCGGTCCGCCGGCGGACGAACGCGTACCAGGCCGCCCGCGCCTCGGCGGCGACCCGCCCCGTCCGGCTCACCGGCGCACCGCCTCCTCTCCCTCCGCCGGGGCGCCGACGTCGGCGCCCGTCACCGCGAGGTAGACGTCCTCGAGCCCCGGCTGGCGCCAGGTGAGCCGCTCGTAGTCGACCCCGGCCGCCGAGAGCGTCTCGACGACCGCCGGTATCCCCTCCGGGCCGACGCCGACGGCGAGGTGCCGCTCGTCGGGCAGCACCCGGTAGCCCTCCATCTCGAGCGCCCGGGTGGCGGCGCCCTCGTCGTCGGCCTCGATGACGAGGCGGTCGGCGCCGCCGTGGATCTCGACGAGCTCCGCGGGCGAGCCCAGCGCGACCAGCCGCCCGTCGGCGAGCAGACCGACCCGGTCGGCCAGCCGCTCGGCCTCCGCCATGTAGTGGGTCGTCAGGAGGACCGTCGTGCCGCTCTCGGCCAGTCCCTCGATGAGCCCCCACAGCTCCCGCCGGCCGCCCGGGTCGATGCCGGTCGTCGGCTCGTCGAGCACGAGCAGGTCCGGGTCGTTGACCAGCGCCGTCCCGACGCAGGCGCGGCGTTTCTGCCCGCCCGAGAGGTTCTCGTAGTGGGTGTCGGCGCTGTCGGCCAGGCCGACGTCCTCGAGGACCGCCTCGACGTCACGCGATTCGTCGTAGAGGCCGCCGTAGTAGGCGACCAGTTCGCGGGCGGTGAGCCGGTCGGCCGGCGAGAACTCCTGGGGGAGGAGCCCGATGCGCTCGCCGCCGACGTCGGCCGGCGGCCCGCCGAACACCGCTATCTCGCCGTCCGCCTTCGTCGTGCCCGTCAGGGCGCGGATGAGGGTCGTCTTCCCGGCCCCGTTCGGGCCGACCAGGGCGAACACCTCGCCGGCCTCGACGGCGAAAGAGACACCGTCGAGCGCCACCGTCTCCCCGTAGCGACGGCGCACGGAGTCGGCACGGATGACCATGTCCGGAGTGGGGACCGGCGCGAGGGTAAAGCCTGCCGTTCGTGGGCGGACGCACCAGGGTGGCCGCAGGTACTGCGGGTCGCCGGCGGC
>PXQM01000181.1 GCA_003021325.1 Halobacteriales archaeon QH_10_70_21 | reverse complement strand
GTTCTCCGACGAGGACATCTCCCAGAAGGACGTCCACATCCAGTTCGTCCAGGCCGGCGAGGGCGGCGTCGACGGCGACTCCGCCTCCATCACGGTCGCGGCGGCCGTCATCTCGGCGCTGGAGGACGTCCCCGTCCGCCAGGACCTCGCGATGACCGGCTCGCTGTCGGTCCGCGGCGACGTGCTGCCGGTCGGCGGCGTCACCCACAAGATCGAGGCCGCCGCCAAGTCCGGCCTCGATACGGTCATCATCCCGAAGGCCAACGAACAGGACGTGATGATCGAGGACGAGTACAAAGAGCAGATCGAGATCGTCCCGGTCTCGCACATCTCCGAGGTGCTCGACGTGGCGCTCGCCGGCGAGCCCGAGAAGGACTCGCTCATCGACCGCCTCAAGAACATCACCGGCTCGGCGCTCGAACAGCGCGAGGTCGGCGGCACCGGGAGCCCCTCGCCGCAGTAAGGCGTGACCCGGTGGGCCGCCTTCGCCGGTATCACCCTCGCCGTGCTGTCCCTTCTGCTCGTTCTCGCCCGCGCCTCGCAGTCGGCGGTCGGCGGCCCGCACCTCCCCGAGGAGCGCCGCCGCCTGAACCGCCTCGAGGACGGCGCCGGCCACCTCGACGCCACGGCGACGACGCCGTCGGGCAACGGCTCGCCGGCGGCGGCCACCCTCGAGGGGTCGCCCCCGGAGCCGACGACGGTGGCGCTTCTGGCGAACGTCACCGTCTCCCATAGCCTCTTCGCGGCCCTGCTGCTCTTCGGCATCTGGCTGACCGGTGTCCCCGCCTCGGCGCTGGGCGTCACGGCCGCCCCGGTGAGCACCGGCCCCTTCGGCGTCGTCGTCGGCGTCGGGCTCGGCGTCGCCATCTCGCTTGCCAACACGATGGCTGCCGGTCTCGCGGACGTCTTCGACGCCGACCCGAGCCGGGAGCTGCGCGGGCTGCTGGCCCCCGATTCCGCGGGCGGCTGGGTCCTCCTCCTCGGTGCTGTCGTCGGTCGCCTTCGCCGCCGGCCACGGCGCCCAGGGAACGCTCGGAATCGTCGTCACGGCGCTGCTCGGGCTGGCGCTGGCGGTCGCGTTCGTCCTCACCGACAGCCTGCTCGTGGTCGTCGTCGCCCACTACGTCGTCAACGCCGCCGAGTTCGTCGTCGCCGAGGGTCTGGGCTGGGAGCCGTTCGGGTGACCGCCGGCCGCGCCGTGCTCAGGGGCCGTCCTCGGGGGGCGAGGCCATCGACTCCAGGGTGTCGATGCCGCCGAGCAGCTTCTCCAGCCCCGCGACCAGCTCGTCGTCCTCGTCGCCCTCGAGGTCGTAGTTGCCGCGCAGGGCCCTGGCGACGCCGAGCAGCATCTCGGTGTGTTCGCCCATCTCCTCTAGGGCGTCGACGACGTCCTCGAGCTGGGCCTCCCGCCGGTCGACGGTCTCCTCGAGCCGCTTGCGCCCGGTGACGTCCCGGAAGTACACCGACAGGCCGCCGTCGGCGGGGAAGGCCCGCACGTCGAACCAGGTGTCGAACGGCTCGTAGTAGGTCTCGAGTTCGACGCTGGTGGTCGCGCTCATCGCGCGTTCGAACTCGGTCTGGAGCGGCGAGTCGATGGCCTCCGGGAGGACGTCCCACAGCCGCTCGCCGCGCAGTCGCTCCCGGCGGTCCTGCAGGAGCACGGCGGCGTCCTCGTCGAGGTAGGTGATGTGGAACGACCCGTCGAGCCCGAGGTAGGCGTCGGAGACGCGGTCGTGGATGCGCTGGAGGTGCTGGATGGCCTCCTCGACGGCCTCGCGGGCGCGGCGCTCGGCGACGGCGTTCTGGATGCGGTTCGCCAGGAGGGTGAGCTGCTCGTTGCCGAGGTCCTTCCGGAGGTAGTCGGTGACGTCGGCGTTTATCGCCTCGCTCGCGACCTCCTCCGAGCCCTTCGAGGTGAAGAGGATGAACGGGATGGTCGGGTCCAGCTCGCGGCACCGCTCGAGGAGGTCGAGACCGTCGGAGCCGGGCATCTTGTAGTCGCTGACGACGCAGTCGATATCGAGCTGTTCGAGCCGGTCGATGGCCTCGGTCGCGTTGCTGGCGGTCACAATCTCCAGCGACTCGATGTCCTCCTCGAGGTTCGCGGCGAGCACCGACAGGAGCTGCCGTTCGTCGTCGACGAAGAGTATCGTGATGTCCTCGGTCTCCCCGCCCCCGGCCGTCACCCCGTAGTCGACGACGTCTCCGCCGACGCCGGGGACGTCGCGAGGGGGTGCCCCCTCGTCGTTCAGTGCCATGGGACTCGATAGATTACCGACCCATAAAGCAATGTTCCTCGTTCGGGTTACTGAACCGGCGCGGGCCGAAGCGCCCAAGCCGGCGGCGGCGCTGGTCTCCGCATGGACACCGGCAAGGTATCGCGGGCCTTCTTCGAGGAGCGCATCGCACCGAACCTGGGCGCCGACCGGGCAGACGTCGCCGTCGGCCCGAAGCACGGCGTCGACTTCGGCGTCCTTGGGGTCGGCGACCGGGCGCTCGTGACCGCCACCGACCCCGTTTCCGTCCTGCCGGCACTCGGGTTCGAACGGGCCGGCCGCTTCGCCCTCGACGTCGTCCTCGCGGACGTGGCCGTCTCCGGCGTGCCGCCCTCCCATCTCACCATCTCCTTCGCGCTGCCGCCGGCGATGTCCGACGAGGAGTTCGGCCGCCTGTGGGACGCGATCGACGCCGCGTGCCGCGAGCTGGGGGTCGCGGTCGTCACCGGCCACACCGCCCGCTACGCGGGCGCGTCGTTCCCCTGGGTCGGCGCCGCGACGGCGATTGCGGTCGGCGACTCCGACGAGGTGATCCGGCCCGACGGCGCCCGGCCGGGCGACGACCTGCTGGTGACGAAGGGTCCGGCCGTCGAGGCGGTCGGCCTGCTGTCGACGCTGTTCCCCGACGCGGTGCCGCTGTCGGGCGAGGACCTCGAGACCGCACAGGCCCGCCTCGAGGAGGCGAGCTGCGTCCGCGACGCCCTGACGGCCGCTGCCGCCGGCGAGGTGACGGCGATGCACGACGCCACGGAGGGCGGCCTGCTCGGCGCACTCCACGAGATGGCCGACGGCGCCGGCGTCGGTATCGCCGTCGACGCCGACGCGGTCCCGCTCCGGCCCGGCGTGGAGACGGCCTGCGAGGCGCTGGGGATGGACCCCTGGCGGGCGACAACCTCGGGGACGCTCCTCGTGGCGGTCGACCCCGCCGACACCGACGCCGTCGTCTCGGCGCTCGAGGAACGCGGCACGCCGGTCGGCGTCGCCGGGGGCGTCGAGCGCGGGTCGGGCGTGACCGTCGACGGCCGAGACGTGGCGGAGCCGGAGGGTGACTCCTCGTGGGCCGTCTACGAGCGCCTGCTTGAGGCCTCGGGGTCGTGACCAGCTATTTGGGCCGCTCGCCCCACAAGGGCGCATGAGCGACTCCGACGACTCCCGGCTCGTCGACCCCGACGCCTCGGCGGCCGACGAGCGACGGCTCGTGACCGGCTGGCAGGGCCGCTACTACGAGGACTTCCGGGTCGGCGACGTCTACAAACACCCCTACGGTCGGACCGTCACGGAGACGGACAACGTCTGGCTGACCAACCTGACGATGAACGTCAACCCGATGCAGTTCAACGAGGCCTACGCCGCCGAGATGGAGTTCGGCGAGCGGCTCGTCGACGGCCTCTACGTCAGTGCCCTGGCGGTCGGCATGAGCGTCGTCGACGTCTCGGCGAACGCCACCGCCAACCTGGGCTACGACCGGGTCCGCCACCACGCGCCGGTGTTCCACGGCGACACGGTCTTCGCCGAGAGCGAGGTGCTGGACAAGCGCGAGAGCGACTCCCGCGAGCACGTCGGCCTCGTGACGACCGAACTCCGGGCGTACAACGGCGACGACGAGCTGGTGCTGTCCTTAGAGCGGACGCCGATGGTGCTGAAGCGGTCCGCAGCCGAGCCCTCGGCGGCGCGGCCGACCGGCTGGCCGGACGGCGTCGGCACGCAGCCGGACGACGTCGAGGGACGGGTCGTCGGCAGACGGCAGCGGACCGATGCCGGGTGATACGGATTGTCGTAACGATGTACCGGTCGTCGCCGGTGGCCCGGCCGGCGACGACCGGTAAAAGACCAGACAATCCGTACGAGCCCGGTCAGAGCCCCTCCAGGGACCGGAGGCGCTGTTCGACGGCCGGCGGGGCGGCGCTGGGGCCGTCCCGGACCCGGTGGTCCGGGATGACGAGCGGTGCCGGGTTCTCCGCCAGCGCAGTCCGGGAGAGCTGGTGGGTCTCGTCGTCGGAGTCGAGGCCGGGCGCCGTGCTCGCGAGTTTCGCCACCGACACCTGCTCGCCGCAGGGCACCCCGCGGACGGCCTCGAGGACGTCCCGCTGGTCGGTCGGCATCGTCATCGCGACGTCGACGTCCGAGAAGCCGGTGCCGGCGCCCTCGAGGTACGCATCGACGCGGTCCAGGAGCGGCAGCTCGGTCCCGGCGTCCTCGTCGGAGGTCGCCGGGAAGTCCACCGAGAGGACGCGCCCGCTCGCGACGCCGACCTGGACGTACCGGTCGAGGTACGCCGACTCGCGGGCGTAGATACCCGCCTCTGGCTCGCTGTCCAGACTGGCCGGTGTTGGTCGGGTTGGGGCCGCCGACGCCGTTGGCCAGCGTCGAGTGGTCGGCGACGAACAGCCGGTCGACGTCGTAGGCCTCGCACGCCGTGTCGACGACCGTGCCCATCGCCATCGTCGAGTGGATGTGGATGGCCGTCGCCGGCGAGTCCGACCGGTGGACGTGGTCGGCGCCGGCCTCCTTGAGGATGTTCGTGGCGACCTCGGTCAGCTCGTCGCGCCGCCGGACGTCGCCCGTGCTGGGGACGTAGTTGACCTGCGGGATGGGGCCGTGCTCGTCCTCGATGCCCGGGGCGACGCTGACGCCGTTCCGCTTGTGGGGCCGGTCGTCGGTGACGACGAGGACGGGCAGCGCCTGGCGGTACCGCGAGAGGACCCGCTTGAGCTTCGGGCCGGCCAGCCGGCCGATGGTGTCCCACGGCGCGTCCGCGGGGTCGTTGCTGAACGTGAAGCCGGAGGCGGAGGCGCCGACCCCGAGGATGGCGGCGATACCCGCGTAGGAGCCGGTCGTCTGCAGCATCCCGACGCCGGGGTAGTCGAAGCGGGCGGCGATGGTCTGTCCCTCCTGGGGGTCGGCGGCCGGCTTGCCGACGCGCTCCTCCAGCACCTCCTCCTCCCAGAAGCCCATCACGTTGTCGCCGAAGTGGATCGTCATGCCCTTGCCGACCCACTCGTTATCGGGGAGGTCGGCGTTGAGCCACAGCCGGGGCGTCTCGATGGTGCCCGCGGCGAGGACGACCGTGCTCGCCGACACCTGCTCGGTGTCGCCGGACCAGGTGTCGCGGAACTCGACGCCCGTCGCCCCGGGGTTGCCGCCCAGCGAGCGGTCGACCAGGACGTCCGTCACGAACGCGTTCGGCCGGATGGTGACGCTGCCGGTCTTCAGCGCCTCGGGGACGACGCCGATCGCGGCGGTGCGCTTCGCCTTCTCCTCGTAGGGGGCGCCCAGCGGGTGCGGGTTGCCCGTGAGTTCGGTCGTCGCCAGCGTGTGGCCCTCGATGGGGTCGACCGCCTCCGGGTCCGATGGGTGCCGGAAGTTCCCGTCGTAGGGCCGCGACAGCGCCCCGTCGCCGCGGCGCTCGACACGGAGCTTCTCGTCGGGCCCCCGGACGGCGTTCGGCTGGGGCCGGTAGCCGACCTCCGTGACGTTCTTGTCGTCGATGAGGTCGTAGCCCTGCGCGTTTGCGCCCTGGAAGAACAGCT
>PXQM01000180.1 GCA_003021325.1 Halobacteriales archaeon QH_10_70_21 | reverse complement strand
CTCGCGGCCCCGCTCCGGGCGGCGGCCGCGGCGCTCGACGGCCGGGCGGTCGCCCGCGCCGGTCGCGGGGCCGCGACGTTCGACGGCACGGCCGACGACTACCTCGTCGCCTTCAGGGAGGCACAATGAGACGGGCGAGACTCCGGACGGAGCACGACCGCCCCGACGTGGTCGCGGCCGCGGTCCGGCCGGACAACACCGACGAGATGTCGACCACCGTCGAGGACGGCGCGGTCGTGACGACCATCGAGCGCGACTCGACGGGCGGCCTCCGGACGACGGTCGACGACTACCTGACGAACCTCACAGTTGCACAGCGAGTAACCGACACCACGACACAATCATGAGCGAACGTTCAGTATCCAAGCAGAAACAGGAGAAGCGATGGTACACCGTGATGGCCCCGGAGATATTCGACCGGGCCGAACTCGGTGAGACACCCGCCGACGAGCCCGAGCAGGTCTACGACCGGACGGTCGAGACGACGCTCGGCGAACTCGAAGACGACCCCAGCGAGAACAACACGAAGCTGACCTTCCAGGTCACGGACGTCGGCAGCGACGCCGCCTACACGGAGTTCGTCCTGCACGAACTCACCCGTGATTACCTGCGGAGCCTCACGCGCCGCGGTACCTCGAAGGTCGACGCCTTCGTGACGGTCCTGACGACGGACGACTACCGCCTGCAGGTCCAGCCGGTCGCCTACACGACCAAGAACGCCGACCGCAGCCAGGAGCAGGCCATCCGCGAGACGATGGTCGAGCTGGTCGAGGAGGCCGCCGACGAGCGCACCTTCGAGGGGCTCATCGACAGCATCGTCGAGGGGCGGCTCTCGTCGGCCATCTACAACGAGGCCAAGACCATCTACCCGCTGCGCCGCGTCGAGGTCCAGAAGACCCGCCTCGAGGCGCGACCCGCAGAGGTCGCCGCCGAGGAGGCAGCCGCCGTCGACGTCGACGAGGAGGACGTCGACGTCGAGGACGAGGCCTGACGCGACGACGTTCTCGCCTTCCCGCCGCCGACAGCGGCGGCGCTACTCGGAGACCGTAACGACGCCGGTCATGCCGTCGCGTTCGTGTGGGATACAGAAGTAGGCGTGCTGACCGGCGGTCTCGAAGGTGTGTGCGAACGTCTCGCCGGGGGCGACGTTGCCGCCGCCGCCCGACTCCCAGGCCTCGCGCGCGGCCGCCGTGTCCTCGAAGCCGCCCGAGGCAAAGAAGACGGCGCCGTCGGGGAGCCCCTCGTCGTAGGCCGTGACGGTGTGGCCCCGCGAGCCGTTGTTGCCCCACACGACCGTCTCTCCGACCGCGACCTCGTACTCCGCCGGCAGGTAGGCGTTCTGCGACATCCCGATGTCGAAGTCGTCCTCGGAGAGCCCCCCGTCCAGACACCCGACGACGGTCGAGAGCAGTCCCGCCCCCGCCGTCGCCAGGAACGCACGTCGGTCCATACCTCGGATTCGGACCCGGACGCCAATATGCGCCCCGGTCCCGGACGGAAGCGAACCTACTAAGGCGGCCGTTGCCGACCGAGGAAACAGAGTCATGCAGCCGCGTTTCCTGGGGCAGTTGGGGCTGGCCGACGCCGTGACTGTCGCCAACGCGGCCGTCGGGTTCGTCGCCGCGGCCGTCGCGGTCGGCGACCCGACGCTTGCGGCCCGACTGGTCCTCCTGGCCGCCATCGCCGACGGCCTCGACGGCGTCATCGCCAGGGCGCGCGGCGGCACCTCCGTCGGCGACTTCCTCGACTCCCTGGCCGACGTTGCCTCCTTCGGCGTCGCCCCCGCCGTCCTCGTCTACGGCGTCGCCCGCGAGGCGCTCGGCGGCTCCCTCCCCGAGACGGCCGCCCTGTTCGGGATTCCCGCGCTGTTCGTCGTGATGGCCGTCGTCCGCCTCGGCTTCTACATGCTCGAGGACCGCGACGCTGCCGCGACCGAGGGCGTCCAGACGACGCTCGCGGCGACCATCCTCGCGGTGGCGTACCTGTCGGGCCTCACCGACCCGCTGGCCCTGCTCGGCGTGGCCGCGGTCTTCACGTACCTGATGGTCGCGCCGATAACGTACCCGGAGCTGTACGCCCGCGACGCCCTGGTCCTCGGCGGGCTGCAGGCGCTGGCCGTGCTGTTCCCGACCGTCGTCGACCGGGTCTTCCCCCGGTCGCTACTGCTGTTCGCGGTCGGTTACCTCGTGCTCGCGCCGTTCGTCTACTGGCGGGAGGCCTGACCCGGCCCCGGGGCCTTCCGGACCGCTGCGGGGTCGACCTGCCGGCCGACGAGGACGAGACTGCCGACCAGGAGCAGCGCCGCGGCCGGGAGCATGAACTCGAAGGCCGTCAGCAGGGCCCCCGACGCCTGGACGCCGACGGCTATCAGGACGACCGGGCCACAGCAGGCGGTCCCGGACAGCAGCGCCGGCACGCTCGCCAGCAGGCCCGTCGACCGCTCGCCGATGCCGCAGGCCTGCGGCTGGCGCCAGGCCAGGTACGACAGCGCCAGGTTCAGGCCCACCAGAGCCGCCAGTCCGAGGCCGAGCACGGTGTTGAACGACAGCAGGTACGTCACGGGCCCGACCGCGATTCGGGCCACCGGGGTGAAGGTGAACGGCCCGAGCTCCGGCTGGAAGAACCGCCGCACCGGCTCGGAGACCACCGTGACGCCGACCCCGCCGAGCCCGCGGGCGAGGTGCCCGACCGCCCAGAGGTACGCCGTCAGGTAGAGCGCGGTCACGGCGCCGAAGACGAGCCGGCCGTCCCGGCGCCGGAGCGCGAGCCCCGACGCCCTGCGGGTCCGCCGGACCGCCGCCCGCACCCGTTCGAGCGCTCGTCGGTCACGCATAGACGCTCGTATCGGGGTAGTAGCCGACCCAGGCGAACCACATCGCGTCGAAGGTGTGGACCCGCTCGAGCGGCAGGTCGTCCGGCAGGTGTCGTTCGCCGTCCGCCCGGACCGCCGCGCCGTCGGTCGGCTCGACGGCGGTCTCCCCGGGGTTCAGGTAGACGTACCCCGTGTCCAGTCGCTCGTCGTAGATGGCCACCACCGGCACGTCGCCGATGCGGCCCGACACGACCTGCTCCTCGCGGAGGGCGTCCTTCAGGAACGCCGCCGCGCCGTCGGGAGTCCGGGCGCCCATCACGACCCGCTTACGACTGAAGGTGTCGTCGTTCGACAGCGATTCGAACAGGAGCGAGTCGTTGGCGTAGTAGCCGCTCCGGGGGTTGTACTCGCCGTACGGGTCGTTGTTGTAGTTCCTGGCGTGGCCGGTGTCCGTCGACAGCACCCGCGTCTCCGGGGCGTGGCTGCGCCACTGCTCCCACGTCGTCCAGACGAGCCGGAACTCGCGCAACGACTCCGTCGCCGGGTCCTCGTTCCACGGGCCGGGAATCGACGTGGCGAGCATCTGCGGCCACCACGTCTCGGTGTCGCGGTCGTACATCACGAGGTTGTTGTTGATGAGCCGGCCGGAGACGCCGAACGTCGTCCCGCCGCGCTCGAACCCCTGGACGGTGCCGGTCAGCGGACAGTACGTGACGCTCACCGGCGTCCCCGCGAGGGAGTCGTTGACGATTTCGTGCGAGACGAGTATCTTCTGCGGGTAGGCCTTGGCGGCCCCGTCCCGGACGACGCCGAACACCGGGTCGCCGGACTCGAGGAAGTCGGCGCCCCCGGGGTCGACGAACGACGGGTCGTCGACGGAGGGGATGCCGTCCTTCGGGGGCCCCCCGGACTGCGCCGTCTCCCGCAGCTCGTCGGGCGGCATCAGGAGCGGGAGCCGTTCGTCGGCGGTCGGCGGCCCGGCGCCGTCGTCGTCCGGTGACGCGACGTCGTCGCCGACGTCGTCGGGGGCCTCGTTCGACGACCCCGATTCGGAGAGACGCGCACACCCCGCCATGGAGGCCAGGCCGCCGCCCG
>PXQM01000179.1 GCA_003021325.1 Halobacteriales archaeon QH_10_70_21 | reverse complement strand
TCTGTGCGCTGTTCTTTGGGACGTTCGTGAGGGTATGGTATCCCCGACCAGTCGTGGTCCTCCCACTCGAACCGCACGGGCCGTGCCATCGGCCTGACTGCCTGTTCTGTGTGCCGTCTCAGGAACGTTTCTGAGGCTGTAAGGTCGGCGTGCCCCTCGAATCCACACGGACAGGTGAGCGTATCCTGATGCCGTGTCGTTCTGTCGAACCACACTGGGGACACTCCTGGCTGGTCCACGCTTCCGACCGAACCCCGACTGAGATACCGTATTCCGCGGCGGTACAGACCAGTCGTTCGGTACACTTCTTGAAACTTCTTCGAGTATTTCCGGCCGGGTGGAGCGGTCGTTCGACCGTTTGCTCGATGGGTCGGAGCGGACCGACCGTCGGACCATCGTCGGGTGCCCAAAGATACCCGCACGGACGCGGTGTCCTCGGAGGGTCTCGACCGGCCCGGTCGTCAAAAAGCCCAAGCCATCGACGGCACAATGTTGCGTATGAAACGGCTCTCGCGGTTAGGCCGGGCGGCTCTCTTCGCTACGACCGTGGGGTCGGGCACCGCGGCGGCGCACGTCGATTACGTCAAACAGGGCGACGGCCCTGCGGTGACGTTCGCGGAACTCCTCGCGGCGGTCCTCGGGTCGCCGCTGAACGTCGCGCTCCTCCTCGGCGGCGGGCTGTTCGCCGTCGCGGCCGCCGGCGCCTACCTCAGGTACGCCGCGATACTCACCGATGTCCAGGTCGGGATTCGCACGCTGAAGTCCTACCGGCCGTACCTGCCCTGGATGCTCCGGCTCTCCATCGGGCTGCCGCTCGTCGGCGCCGGCTTCGCGGGCTACTACTTCTCGCCGAGCGTCGCCGTCGAGGCGCGGCTGCTCCAGGCGTTCCTCGGGTTCATGCTGCTGTTCGGCCTCGCGACGCGGCCGGTGGCCGTCGTCGGTCTCTTCGCGTATCTCGCCGGGCTCGCGACGCACTTCCCGGAGCTACTGCTCGCCAGCGAGTACGTCCCCGGCTTCCTCGCCATCATCGCCATGGGTCCGGGGCAGCCGTCCGCTGACATGCTCGTCCGTCGTATCGTCCTGACGGACGGCACCCTGTTGAGCCGGTTCCGCGGGTCCCCGACGCCCGAGGCCGTCCTCGCGCGGGTCGGGCTGACCCACGAGATAGTGCCGACGGTACTCCGGGTCGGACTCGGGCTGAACTTCATCTACCTCGGCGTCACCCAGAAGTGGCTCAGTCCGGGACAGGGGCTCGCCGTCGTCGAACAGTACGACCTCACCGCGCTGGTTCCCGTCGCCCCGGAGCTTTGGGTGTTCGGCGCCGGACTCGTCGAACTCGGCGTCGGGCTGTTGCTCGTGGCCGGCTGCTTCACGCGCGGCACCGCTGCGACCGGGTTCGTCCTCTTTACGACGACGCTGTTCGGCCTGCCGAACGACCCGGTACTGGCACACATCACGCTCTTCGGTCTGGCATCGGCGCTCTTGGTCACCGGTAGCGGCCCGTACGCACTCGACAGCGAGTACATCCCGCGGCTGCACCGCCGCCTGGCGGCACCCCGAGCGGAGCAGCCGGCGCCGGCGGCGGGCGACGACTGACCGGCGGTCGAGGACCGTCGACGCCGCGCTCGACCGCGCCGAGGAACGAAAGGCATACACCGGCCGACGGTAGAGCCACGGTATGGTCGGGCGGCCACTCGTGGCGGTACTCGTCGTGTTCCTCACGGCCGCGCTGCTCGCGCCGGCAGCGGCAGGTCACGCCGGCGGACTCGACGCCGGCGCGGCTCACTCGATGGGCGGCGGCACGAGCGGAGCGGCCCTGGATACGGTCCGGCTCGGCGCCTCCTCGAGCAGCCTCAGCAGGGCGGACACGGAGGGCGTGCTCGACCAGCCGACCCGTGCTGCGGTCTACGAGACCATCGAGCGGGACCCCGGGCAGAGCCTCTCGTCCATCGCGGCCACGGTCGGGGTCACGAAGTCGACGGTCAAGTACCACGTCGAGGTGCTCCGCGAGGCCGGCCTCGTCGACGGGACGGCCGTCGCCGGCACGTTCCGGGTCGCCCCCGCCGAGGCGGACGTCGAACTGGCCGCCGTGATGTGTGCGGACGCGACAGCCGCCGTCCTCGAGGCGGTCGCAACCCACGAACCGGCGTCGGTGACGACCGTCGCCGAGGCGACGGACCGCGCGGCCTCGACGGCATCACACCACCTCGCGCGTCTCGAGAAGCGGGGGTTCGTCGACCGCGAGCGGTCCGGCGAGGCCGTCGTCGCCACGCTCGCGCCGCCTGCGCGGCGGGCGCTGGCCGGCGGGGCGGCGACGGCCGACGACTGACGCGGCCCGCCGCCGAGGACATCGCTCCGGGCGTCGGTATGCAAACCCAGCCGCTCCGGACGGCACAACCACACTCCTGATTGTTGTACCCGGTCCTGAAAGTGGTGGGTATGATACTGTGTATCGACCCAGAGGCGGACGAACTCGCGGCGACCCGGGAGGCCCTCGAGGCGGGGGGCTTTCGGACCTTCGGAGCCGCGTCGGTCGCCGACGGCAGGGCGAAACTCGAGGCGTCCGACAGCGTGGCGTGTCTCGTTACCGAGCACGGGCTCGACGACGGAACCGGACTAGAGCTGATTCGCGAGGCCAGGGAGATAGCCCCTGACGTCGCCTGTGTACTGTACACCGACGCTGGGCTGGGCGAGATCGACACGGCGGGGTTCGGAGACGTCATCGCCGAATACGTCCCCAAGGAAGACCCGGCCGCGACCGACCGGCTCGTCGATGTCGTCGAGCACAGCCTGGCCTTCCGGAGCCAGACGGCGTACCCGCTCCCCGACGACGAGGACACACGGCTGGCGGCGTTGGAACGGTACGCGCACGACCCGGAGGCGCTCTCGGCGTCGCTCGCCGGCTGACCGAGTTTGACCGAGCTCGCGACGGCACAGTTGGGCGTTAACTCGGCCGCCGTCGGCCCCGTCGACAGCCACGAGGAACGGTTCCTCTCCTGTTACGGCGCCGCCTTCGAGCCGCTGGACCGCGAGGAGACCATCTGCACCTACGCCATCCTCGAGGAGGACGTCACGGTCGTCGAGGACGCGACGGCGGACCCCCGGTTCAGCGACAACGAGACGCTCGCCGGAACGGACGTCAGGTTCTACGCCGGCGCGCCGCTTCGGACCCCGAACGGGCAGGCCATCGGGACCTTCTGTATCCATGACGACGAACCTCGGACGTTCTCGGACCGGGACCGGGAACTGTTGACCCTGTTCGCCGAGGAGACGATGGACCAGCCCGAGCTCCGCCGGCGACTGCGGGAGGCCGAGGACGATGACTGACGGGGGCTACGAGTTCGGCCGGCTCCCGCTTGCGAGTATCCGGACCGACATCATCCCGGCTACGGTCAGCCCCGCGAACAGCAGCGCCCCGACCCGCGCGAGCGCCGGCCGAGTCGTCCACGCGCCGACAGAACCGACGACGCTGCATCCCACGCCACACAGCAGGATACCGGCGACGAAGGCGTCCGCCAGCGGGTTCGGTAGCAGGAGTACGTGACTGCGGTGCTCGCTGCGACGACCGCCAGGACTGCGAGCACCCGGGCGACGGTTCGCCGGTCCGGGACGCCGAGTGGAGGGCGCATACCGGAACTTTCGTGCCCTCCGACTTGTGCGCGGGGGCTAGCCCTGCTGGACCGGCTGCGCTTCGCAGTCGAGGGCCAACGCCGAACGCGAATGCGCTCCCGAGCGCTCGTCGCCGAGTCCCGGGGCGGCCTATTTGTCCGTCCCGTCCCAACAGCGACTCATGAAGCACGTCACCCGTCGCGGCGTCGTCGGCGCGGCCACGGTCGCGCTGGCCGGCTGCTTCACGGACGATGAACCGGACGGGGACAGTACGAGCGGGGATGGTGAGAACGAGAACCCGGCCCTCGAATCGGCGCTGGACGGCGGTGCCCTCCAGGTCCGGAGTCCGGCGTTCGAGGACGGGGAGTCGATACCCGGCGAGTACGGCCGTGAGGAGGCGGACGTCAACCCGCCGCTGGAGATCTCCGGCGTCCCCGACGGCGCCGGGACGCTGGCACTCGTCGTCGACGACCCGGACGCGGTCGAGGTGGCCGGCGAGATATTCGTCCACTGGCTCGTCTGGAACATCCCGCCGGAGACTACCTCGATACCCGAGGACTGGTCGCCGGAGACGGCCGTTGAGGGCGAGAACGACTTCGGCGAGGTCGGTTACGGAGGTCCCGCGCCGCCGGACGAGGAACACACATACCGGTTCAAGTGCTTCGCGCTGGACGGCTCGCTGTCCGTCGAGGCGGGCTCGACCGTCTCGGACCTCGGCGAAGCGATGCAGGGGCGCATTCTGGCACGGGCGCAACTGGACGGCAGCTACGCGCCGTAGGTCCCTACGGTGACCGGCTCGGTGGCTCGAGACCACGGGACCATCGACGCGACCCTCCGGACGTTCCCCCTCGTTCGGGGCATATCACCCATCAACAAATTTTTGCCCGATTCGGGAATACTCAACCCAGTGAGCCTGGAGACGGACCTCGGGTCGACCGTGAGCGTCCACGCGGAGAACATCGGCGGAATCGACGAGACGACGGTCAGTATCTCGCGGGGGATCACGGCGCTGATAGGCCAGAACGCGACGAACCGGACGTCGCTACTGCAGGCCATCGCGGGGGCGCTCGGCAGCGACCACGTCACGCTCAAGAGCGACGCCGAGGAGGGGGAGACATCGCTGGTCGTCGGGGAGGAGACGTTCACCCGCCGGCTCCGGCGGAAGAACGGGACGGTCACGCGGGGCGGTGACCCGTATCCGACGGATTCGGAACTCGTCGACCTCTACGCCGTTCTGCTGGAGGACAACGAGGTTCGGCGGGCCGTACGGCAGGGTCGCGACCTCCGGGACCTGATCATGCGGCCGGTCGACACCGAGGCGATACGACGGGAGATCGGAACGCTGGTCGACGAACGGCAACGAATCGACGAGGAGCTCGACCGCCTGGATGCACTCGCCGACGAGCTGCCCGACCTCGAGGCCGAACGGAGCCGCCTCGAGTCGGAGCTATCCGACGCCGAGGAGCGGCTCGAAGCCAAGCGTGCCGAGCGGGAGGGACGGAAGACCGACGAGGGCGACCGCTCTCCCTCCGAGAGAGGGGACGTACTCGACGAGCGGCTCGCGTCGCTGCGGGCGGCCAGGTCCGACCTCGAGAGCGTCGAGGAGGACCTGCGCGTGGAGCACAAGAGCCTCGAGTCCTTCCGCGAGGACTACGAGGCGGCCGAAGAGCAGTACGAGTCGCTGTCGGTACCCGACGACGACCGACTCAGCGTCATCGAGGAGCGAATCGAGGGGTTGCGGGAACGGAAGCGGTCGCTGGAGTCGACCATCAGCGAACTCGGGCGCGTCGTCCAGTTCAACAAGGAACGGCTCGAGGAGTCGGGGCCGGAGCTCCTGGCGGGGCTCTCCGACGGAGCGGCGGCCGACGAGCACGCCACCTCCCGGCTGGTGGCCGAGGGGACGACCACCTGCTGGACCTGCGGCAGCGAGGTCGAGCGGGACAGCATCGCCGAGACCGTCGAACAGCTCCGCGAACTCCGTCAGCGGAAGCGCTCGGAACGCGCCGAGGTGGCCGAGCGTATCGCCGACCTCGGTGAGGAGGCCGACGAACTGCAAAAGCGACACGAGGAGCGCGACAGGCTCGCCTCGCGGCTCGAGGAACTCGCCGGCGAACTGGAGCGCCGGGAGGAGACCGTCGAGACGCTTGAGGAGCGACGAACCGAGCTCGAGACCCGCATCGAGGAGCTTGAGACTACGGTCGAGCAGCTCCAGGAGGCCCAGCAGGACGAACTGCTGTCGCTCCAGCAGGAGGTGAGCGAGCTGACCTTCGAGCGCGACCGGCTCACCGAGCGGCTCGCCGACATCGAGGCGGACATCGAACGGATCGAGTCGGAGCTGGAATCCCGCGAGGAACTCCAGGCCCGGCGCGACGAGATATCCGGCGAGCTGACCGACCTCCGGACGCGCATCGACCGCATCCAGACCGAGGCCGTCGAGGGGTTCAACACCCACATGGCGGCGGTGCTCGACCGCCTCGAGTACGACAACATCGCACGGGTCTGGATCGAGTCGACCGAGCGGACCGTGAGCGAGGGCAACCACCGGGTCACCGAGGAGACCTTCGACCTCCACGTCGTCCGCCCATCGGAGTCGGGGGCGACCTACGAGGACAGCGTCGACCACCTCAGCGAGAGCGAGCGGGAGGTCGTTGGCCTCGTCGTCGCCCTCGCCGGGTACCTCGTCCACGACGTCCAGGAGGAGGTCCCGTTCATGCTGCTCGACTCGCTGGAGATGATAGACGGCGACCGATTGGCGAAGCTGGTGTCGTACCTCAACGAGTACGTCCTCTTCCTCGTCGTCGTCCTGCTGCCCGACCACGCGGAGGCCTTCGAGGGACCGGACGCTCCCGAGCACCGCCGGATAACCGAGGTCTGAGGCGGCACGACACGAGCGACGGCCGGAGCCGGGAGCTGCCCCCGGATCGTTCGCTCACTCGTTCTTCCCGAGGTTCTGCTCGAACCCGTTGGCTGCAAGCGAAGCGATCTCGCCGGCCACCTCCGGCGTGTCGTCGTCAGCCCACTGTACGGTACAGTGGTGTAGCTCCCCGTCGAGTGACCGGTACGCCTCCCGGTTGGCCGCGACGAGGTGCCGCTCGTTGCCGTTGACGACCAGCAGCGTCGGCACCGTTACCGCCCCGAGGACGCTCTCGGGGAGGTCACCCCGGCCGTCGAGGCCGACTATCGCTCCCGCCTCGGCCCCGTGTTCGGTGACCGCCTGAAGCGCGGTCGGCACCCCGGGCCCCACGCCGAAGAGTCCGGGCGTGTACGCAGCAGTCCGGTCGTCGTGGGCGAGCCACTCGAGCACACCCGACAGCCGGCTCGCGAGCAGGTCCGTCGCGAACCGGGTCGACCGGTCGGCCGTCTCCTCGGTCGTGATACTGCCGGCTGTAATTACGTGAAGATTCGTTCCAGCTGTTCGACGGCAGTGGGTCTAAGAACCCCGGATTCCAGCACCCCCGCTTCGGATAGTTACAGCCGGCAGTATGAGCAGGCCGACGAGCAGCGTCCCGAACCCGCGGTCGCCGAGCTCGCTCGCGATATGGTTCTCTCGCGGCGCGTATCGGACGCCCCAGTCGCCGTTTATTACCACCGCGAGCCGTTCCATCTCCGGGTGCAGCGCCAGCGCTCCCTCGAGCCGCGCGTCATCGACCTCGATGTGGGCGGAACGCCGGGGGAGCTGCCTCATACTCCCACCTTGGGACCACACCCACTACCTCGCCCGGGACGATTCCCAATCATCAGGATTACGAGTCACTTCCGTGATGTTGCCGTGCCTGGATATCCGCGTTTCGAACCGCCCCAATAGTTCTCGCGGGAACGTATTCGAATTCCGCAGGGCGTCGTACATAAGGGTGTTCCCTCCGACAAACCACTGCACGTGCTCCGGCAACGGCACGGCGAGGATGCAGTCCGGAGGCTCGAAACCATCCGATAAGTCCTCGAAGTACCTCGCTGTCCCGAAGATTCGGCGACTATCTACATTCATATCATTTTCTAATGTATAATATACAAACGATAATAGGTCGACAGGAGTCAACTCCCACAGCGTGAGGTCCGGAGTGGTAGCGGTTCGAATTCGGACTTCTGCCGACCGGAATAGGGCTCTCGGACACTTTCGACCTTCCGTTCGACGTAGATGGATATTTCGGTAGATCGGTCGATCGGTCCGCCGGAATGGGTTGCCCCGATAGCGAACAGATACGCATACGGTCCCGTAGTCGTCAACTGTTCTCAGGTCACAGAGGTCGTTCGAACGCCGGTACGAGCGGTCCGGGGTACCTCCTTACAAGAATAGTAAAAAAATCTATACTATTGTTATATTATATTTTTCGTATATTACTGGTAGCCGTGCCGTGGAGCCGGACCGCAGTGAGCGTCCAGCGAGGGTGTGACCCGCGATATCCGGCTTTATCGTCGTCGAGCGCCGCGAGGAGGTTCGCGCACCGACCGGGGTGCTCTCGGTGGAACGATACGTCCCGGACGCCTCGTCTCAGAAGAGTCCGGGGAAGACCACGTAGCAGAACAGCATCGTCAGAGTGCCGACCGCGATGCTGTAGTAGAGCAGCACGATGAAGTTCAGCCGCATCACGCGGCCCTCGGACCCGACGAGGCCGACGGTCGCCAGTGCGGCAACGAGGTTGTGGATGGCGACCAGGTTCCCGATTGCGCCGCCGACGGCCTGGGCACCGACGACGAGCTGTCTCGGGACGCCGACCTCGCCGGCCGCCTCGAACTGGAAGCCGCTGAAGGTGATGTTCGAGACGGTGTTGGAGCCGGCCATCGCCGCGCCGAGCGCGCCGATGAGCGCCGCGACGAACGGGTAGGCGGGTCCGAGCGCGTTCGCCGTCGCCCGCGCGAGAACGACGATCATGCCGTCGAGTTCGACGCCCGGCGGGTTGCCCGACTGGAGCATTATCTGCACCATCGCGATGACGAATATCAGGGCGATGACCGGCGAGACCAGCTTCCGGCCGGTCTCGGCGAGCGCGCTCCCGACCTCGTCGCCGGACATGCCGAACACTGGAACCGCCGCGAGCGCGCTGACCACTAGCCAGAAGCCGGGCACGCTCATCCAGGCGAGGGAGCCGCTGATGTCGGTGCCGAGGATGGTGTCCCAGGCCAGGACGATGCCGATGGTGAAGTCACCGACCTGCACGCCGAGGTCGGCGTTCGAGATGGCGCTGCTGATGGGACCGACGGCCCGCGTGATGACCAGGAGGACCACGAGGAGGACGTACGGCGACCACGCCTTCGCCAGCGACATGTCCTCTGTGACGTCGGTACTCCCGTCCGTGTCACCGGGCTCGATGGTGCCGACCCAGTGGTCCGGCCACTCCTCCCGAGGCGGGAAGTCCCACTCCGAATCCGGCAGCAGGTAGCCCGCCCGGAGTACGGCGACCGTGATGCCGCCGCCGATCATCGAGCCGATGAGCGCCGGGAACTCGGCGGTGAGGAACCACGCCGAGATCCAGTACGGGACGGCGAAGGCGATGCCGGCGAACAGACACAGCGGCGCCACCTCATAAGCGTCGCTCAGCTCGCTGTCATCGCCGCCGAAGAAGTAGACGGCCATCAGCACGGCGATGAACGGCATCACGAAGCCCACCAGCGCGTGGTACGTGGCCGCCCAGGCCGCAACCTGGTCGGCGAACTCCACGACGGTGAATCCCCCCTCGTTGATCTCCCCCTCGAAGACCTGCAGCGGGTTCCGGATGCCGATGATTATCGGCGTGCCGACCGCGCCGTACGTGACCGCAATGATGTGCCCGATGATGGCTACGACCACGGCCGCGAGGGCCGGGAAGCCCAGCGCGAGTAAAAGCGGCGCGACGACGGCGGCCGGCGTGCCGAACCCGGCGGCGCCCTCGATGAACGTCGCCAGGAAGAACGCAAGCAGCACGATCTGGACCCGGCGGTCGTCCGAGACCGCCGCGAACCCCCTGTTGATTCGGTCGAACGCGCCGGCCTCCTGCAGCATATAGAGCAGGAACAGCGCGCCGAAGACGATCCAGAGTATCGTGATGGCCGTTATCGCGCCGTTTATCGAGGCCGCTGCTATCCAGTTCACCGGCATCCCCCACACGAAGAACCCGATGAGCACTGCCGTGAGCCACGCCAGCGGCATCGCCCGGGTCGCCGGCCACAGGAACCCGACGAGCAGCACACCCGCAACGAGCAGCGGTACCGACGCCAGGAGGAGCTCGGCGACGCCTACCATCGGGTATCACCCCCGGCCCCGTCGACACGCGGACCGATACCCCGCTCGTCCCCGTGTCCTCGAGACCGCGTCCGGGTCCCTTCCGCCGCCGCGAACGACGAATCGAGTCCTGATCGTACGACCGGTGCGCCCGTTCCTGCCCTATGTCTGTCAGTATCAGGCATATCAGCCGAATCGTCGTCACTCCCATTTAAAATTACTGGGGAATGTCACGGGTCGGGACGCGACCGAACGGTTAGCACAACACCACCGTGTACAGTCCAACAGACCATTCAAGGGGCCGAATCGCTGACGCCGTCGTTTCGAGCGACACCGGTGCTCCACGGTCGGTCACGGGCGTTCGTGGAGCGGCCTCCCCGGTCCTCATACCGCCGGCTGTAACTATCTGAAACGGAGCTGCTGGAATCCGGGGTCCGAGACCTGCTGCCGTCGTACATCCGAAACGAATACTCACGCGATTACAGCCGGCAGTATCAGTCGGCGAGCGCCGCAGCGACCTTCTCGACGGGATGCGGGGGCTCGTCGGCCTGGGCATCGCGCTCGACGAGCTGTGACCGGCAGGACGCCCCCGGCGCGACGACGGTGCCGGCCCGCGAGGCGTCCACCTGCTCGAAGAGCCGCCGGCCGATGGCCAGGCTCATCGAGTAGTGTTCGGCCTCGTAGCCGAAGCTCCCGGCCATGCCGCAGCAGCCCGAATCCAGCGCGTCGACTTCGTAGCCGGCCCGCCGGAGGACGCCGACGGCGTGGTGGTCCTTCTTCATTGCCTTCTGTTGGCAGTGGCCGTGGTAGGCGAGCGTCTCACCGGCTGCGCCGAAGGCCATGCGGTCGTCGAGGCGGAACCGGTCGACGTACTCGAGGACGCCGTAGGCGTTGGTCGCGACGCGCTCGACGTCCTCGCCGGTCAGCAGGTCCCGGTAGTCGAGCCGGTACATCACCGCGTCGGAGGGCTCGACGGCCACGACGTCCCAGCCGTCCGCCACCGCCGGGGCGAGCGCGTCGACGTTCTCCCGGGCCGTCGACCGGGCGTGGTCGAGCATGCTCTTCGAGTAGGCCGGCCGCCCGCTGTCGGTCACGTCGTCGGGAACCCGCAGGTGGATGCCCGCCGCCTCGAGCACCTCGACGGCCGCGCGACCGACGTTCGGGTGGCTGTAGTTCGTGTACGGGTCGGCGACGAGCAGCGCCTTCCGGTCGGCGTCCGCCTCGGCAACGGCCGGGCCGCCCCGGTCCGCCCACCAGTCGCGGAACGTCCGGCGGTGGAACGCCGGGAACGAGCGCTCGCGGGCGATGCCGACCGTCGCCTCCATGACCCGGCCGACCCCCGGCAGCGCCATCGCCCAGTTCGACACCGGCGCGAAGGTGCTGCCGAGCGAAAGCACCCGCTCGACGTTCGCGAACAGCCGGTCGCGGACGGTGAGTCCCTCCCGCTGGTGGTACTCGTGGACGACCTCCGCCTTCAGCTTCGCCATGTCCACGCCGCTCGGGCAGTCCCGCTTGCAGCCCTTGCAGCCGATACAGAGGTCGAGCACCTCGTGGACGAACTCGTCGGTGAACAGCTCGTCGGGCAGGTCGCCGCTCATCGCCGCCCGGAGCATGTTCGCCCGGCCGCGGGTCGACGTGATCTCCTCCTCGGCCGCCCGGTAGGTCGGACACATCACGCTCCCGGTGGTGTCCTGGTGGCCCGTACAGCCGGCACAGCCGTGACACAGCTCCGTCATGCCCTGGAAGCCGTTGTCGTTGTCCCAGTTCAGCACCGGCTCGAAGTCGGCGTCGAACTCGTAGTCGGGGTCGTACCGGAGGGTCTCGGTCGGGTCGGCGTCGCCGCAGACGGTGCCCGGGTTCAGCAGCCAGTCGGGGTCGAACGCCGACTTCAGCTCCCGGAACGTCTGCCACAGCTCCTCGCCGTACAGCTTCCGGTTCCACTTCGTCCGGGCCTTGCCGTCGCCGTGCTCGCCCGAGACCGAGCCGCCGTACTCGATGACGATATCGGTCACCGCGTCGGATATCTCCGCCATCGTCTCGATACCCTCCGCCCTCTTGAGGTTCAACAGTGGGCGGATGTGCAACACGCCGGGGCCGGCGTGGGCGTAGTAGGCCGCGAAGGTGTCGTGGCTGCCGAAGAGCTCCTGGAGGTCCGAGACGTACTCCGGCAGGTTCTCCGGGGGGACCGCGGTGTCCTCGACGAACGGCCAGTGCTTGTCGTCGCCCGTCCGGGACAGGAGTATGGGGAGGCCGGCCTTGCGCATCTTCCAGAACTTCGCCTGGCGGTCGGGGTCGTACGCCTCCAGGGCGTCGACGGCGTGGGTGTCGGCGTCGGTCTCGAGCGGGTCCGCCGAGGGAGCGGCCTCCGGCTCGTACCCCGGGAGGCGGTCGGCCAGCAGGTCCGCTATCTCGCGTCGGCCCTCCGCCATCGAGTCGGCGTAGAACTCGACGAGCAGCGTCGAGTCGGTCCCCTCCGGCAACGTGTCCACGAGGTCCGAGAACTCGGCCGTCTCGCGCGCCAGGTCGAGGAAGACGTCGTCCATCACCTCGACGGCCGAGGGGTCGTGCTCCAGTATCGGGGCCACGTCCCGCATCGCCGGCAGGACGCCGTCGTAGGTCAGCATGACGACCGCTGTCGCCTCCGGCCGGGGAACCAGCGAGACCTCGGCCTCCGTGACGATGGCGAGCGTGCCCTCGCTGCCGGCCAGCAGCCTGCCGAGGTTGACCTCGCCGCGCTCCTCGGCGTTCTCCAGGAGGTGATCCAGGTTGTACCCCGAGACGTTCCGCTTGAGGTCCGGGTAGCGCGACGCTATCTCGTCGGCCTCCTCGTCGAGTACGCGGGCGACTTCGGCGTGGATGCGGGCCTCCAGGTCCCCGTCGGGGTCGGCCCGCTCGCGGAGCTCCTCGACGTCGAGCCAGCCGAAGGTGGTCACGGTCCCGTCCGCGAGGACGACCTCGCACTCCTCGACGTAGGCGTCGGTCTTGCCGTACTTCAGCGAGTGCGCGCCGGTCGTGTTATTGCCGATGGCGCCCCCGAGGACCGACTTGTCGCCCCAGGCCGGGTCCGGCGCGAACTTCAGGTCGTGCGGTTCGAGCCGGCCGTTGAGGCGCGCGAGGGTGATGCCGGCCTGCGCGCGGGCCGTCCGGCCCTCCGGGTCGACGTCAACCACCTCGTCCATGTGCCGCTTGAAGTCGAGGACGACTGCCTCGTTGACGGCCTGGCCGGCGAGACTCGTCCCGCCGCCCCGCGGCAGAACGGGGATTTCCTCGGCGGCACAGTACTCCATGACCGAGGCGACATCCGCAGTGGAGACCGGCGCGACGACCCCGATGGGGAGCTGTTCGTACGCGCTGGCGTCGGTGGCGTACAGCTCCCGTGTGTAGGTGTCGAACCGGACGTCACCCTCGACGCGCGCCTCCAGGTCCGCCAGGAGGTCTGGGCGTTCGACCTCCGAACTCCGGTAGTCGTAGTCACTCCGCGGGTCCGTCGCCGGGTCGGCCGGGCGTGTGCCGGACGTCTCCGTAGGTTTGCTCATGCTTTACCCATGCTTCCGTGGTACTGTTTGCTATGAGAACTTAAATCTGGGCAGTGAGTCTCACGCAAGGAGGGGGCAGCCAGCCGGACCGGTCCGTCGCGTCCCCCGCGGCGCGAGCGGGGCCGACGGGGAACGAATCGCCCCGGCCGGTGCGAGAGCCGGACTCACGGCTCCGGCCACCCGGTGAGGTGACCCGTGCGGAGCGTTGCAGCCCGGTTCTCGATGTAGGACCGCTGCATCCGCCGGACAGCCTCCGTCGCCGTCGCGCCGTTCTCGAGGTGGCCGGCCACGGACCGTCGCTTCCACCCCGCCGGCGTCAGTCGCGAGTCGACGCGCCTGCGGAGCGGGTCGACCCGTTCGGCGGCCTCGTTTTCGCCGGGCCCCGGGACACCAGCCCCTCGACGGCCGTCTCGAAGAGGTCAGAGTAGCGTCGGTCGGTGTCCGTCGTCCGCTCGCCGTCGGCCGTGACCCACGCGAGGTCGGCGTCCAGCCCCTCCCGGACGACGGCGTAGAAGTTGCCGCGGGCGGTCTCCCACGGCAACTCGCGGGCAGGGTGGTCCTGCTCGTAGAAGGCGGTCATCAGGCCGACGAACGCGGCGACGACGGTCCGCCGCCGTCGCGCCGCCGAAGGCCGGCCGGACCCACCGCCAGTAGCTACCGTGCTTGTGCCTGAGGTGGACGAACGCGTCGTCGGACCGCTCGCCGGCGTCGATCTCCGCCGGGACGAGCACGCCGTCCTCGACGATGCGGTCGACGGCCTCCTCGGGCGTGTCACCGTCCCTCGGGAACCGGACCTTCGGCGGTCCATCCTCGGGGTTCATCATCTCCTCGTAGACGGGGACGCGCTTCTCGGCCCGGCCCTCCCGAAGCAGGACGGCCGGATCGGGGTCAGCGTCGTCGTACAGCTCCGGCGGCAGGAACGGCGAGTTGACGCCGACCGCGAGCAGCGGGCCTGCGATCCGGACTGCGGTGCGGAAGTGGTCGGGCAGGTCCGCGGCCCGCCGGCACTGGTAGTGGGGCTGGATGGACGTCGTCAGGCCTACCGGCCCGGGGCTGTCCGCCTCGACCGTCGCGCCGGGGAAGTCGAGCCGCCCGCCCGGCTCCGGGGGGATGGTGGCGAACCCGTGAGACCGGACCGCGTTGCTGACGCTGATCGCCAGCGTGAGCCCCTCCTCGTGCGTCGCCTCCGTCAGGTATCCATCGGGCGTGTTGTACTCGGGACCGATGGTCCACATCCCATCGCTGACGGACCTGACGCCCTCCTCGGCCGCCTGCCGCTGGAAGACGCCACCTTCGATTCGACGTCCTTCGAGAGGGCGGCCAGCCCCGGCCCGTTGCAGGGATAGACGCCGGCGTTCAGTTCGGCGCTGTGCAGCCCGAGTTCCTTCTCGAAGCCGAGACAGTCGAGCAGGTCCCGCGGCACCCGTCGGAGTTCGTGGCTCTCGGTCCCGACGGCGTAGAACTCGTACTCGAGCCCCCGGTGACCTGGTCGTTGTCGAACGTGCCCTCGGCGATGTGCTCCTTTACGACTTGCCCTCCTCCCGGACCCGCGCCCCGAACTCGTCGATGGCTATCCCCTTCGACTCGCGGAGCTGGTCAACCGGCCCGCCATCGCGCCTGCTCATGTTCCCCACTGATGCGGTTCCCCGATGATGACGTTACCGCGGCGTTCGACCCGGACGGCCGCTCTGAGGCCGCCGTCGGACGCTGACGGGCGAGCGCACGGGTGACGTGTCTATGGGCGTCCGTCCGGCGCCAGGAGCTCGACCGGGTGGAGCGGGTCCTCGGCGAGCAGGTCGCCGATCTGGTCGGTGCAGGAGGTGCCGCTGGCGGCCACGTGGTCCCCGTCGGCCGCCCGGAGCTGGTCGGCGAGGTTCGAGCCGACGTCCACCGCGAGATCGTAGTACTGCTGCTTGTAGCCGAAGGAGCCGGCCATGCCGCAGCACTCCACGTCGCTCGTCGTCACCTCGTAGCCGCACTCCTCGAGCACCGCCAGGGTGTACTCCTCGAGCCCCATCGTTCGCTGCTGGCAGTGGCTGTGGTAGGCGACGGACTCCCCGTCGCCCGACGCCAGCGCGTCGGCGCTGGCGCCGTTGGCGAGCAGCCCGTAGACGTACTCGACGATCTCGTAGCTGTTCTCGGCGAGCGGTTCGAACTCCGCCTCCGGCAGCAGCCGCTCGTAGTCGCTCCGGAACATCGCGAGGTCGCTCGGCTCGATGACGACCACGTCGTAGTCGTCGTTCAGGTACGGCTCCAGGGTCGCCGCCACGCGCTTGGCCTTCGTCGTCGCCGTATCTATCATGCCCTGCGAGAGCGGTGCCCGGCCGCTCCCAGGGGCCTGCGGTACCTCGAGGTCGACGCCGAGCGCCTCGAGCAGCCGGACGGCTGCCTTCCCGCGCTCGACGAGCATGTAGTTCGTGTAGAGGTCCGCATAGAGGACGGCGCGCCGCTCGGGGTCCGTTATCGCCGGGGCGTCCCGCCGCCCGAACCACTCGACGAGCGTGTTCCGCCGGAAGGCCGGGAACTCGCGCCGCCGGTCGACGCCGGCCGTCCGCTCGAGGACGTAGCCCGCGGCCCCGGAGTTCGCGATCCAGTTCGAGAGCGGCGCGGTCGCGCTCCCCAGCTTCGCCAGCGTCTCGAAGTTCCCGAACAGGCGCTTCTGAAGCCCCGGGCCGCCCTCCTCGGTGTCGGGGGTCAGCCCGTCGACGAGGAAGGAACGCTCCGGGTCGGCACCGCTGTTGATCCGGTCCCTGACTACCGTGTTTATCCAGGGGATATCTATCTTGACGGGACAGGCCTCGACGCACCGCGAACATCCGGTACAGAGGTCGTTGAACCCGGCGGCTGTGTCGAGCCCCTCGATGCCCGCCTCCCAGCCGGTGGCGATACCGCCGGAGTAGGTCTCGCCGCCGAAGGCGTGGCCGCCGACCGACTGGAAGTTCGCACACGTGTTCGAGCAGGCCGAACACCGGATGCAGTAGAGCGTCTCCCGCAGGTCGTCGTCCTCGCGCATCGCCAGGCGCCCGTTGTCGATGAGAACGAGGTGGAACTCGCGGTCGATCTCGTCGTCGGTGATGGGCGTCTCCGGGTCGTCGAAGTCGACTGTCGGCGACCCCACGGGTGGGGTCAAAAGCGAAATGTAGCTCGTGATGTCCTGCCCGGTGCCCGACCGGCCGATGAGCTCGATGAACGGCTGGAGGTCCTCGACGCTGGGGACGATCTTCTCGACGCCAGCGACGGCCACGTGCGTGTCCGGGACGACCGCCGTCTTCCGGGCGTTGCCCTCGCTGGTCACCAGGGCGAGGGTCCCGGTGTCGGCGGTGATGAAGTTCGCGCCGGTCATCCCGACGTCGGCGCCCTTGATGCGCTCTAGGAGCTGCTCGCGGGCGAACATGGTCAGCTCCTCGGCCGTCTCGAGCGGCTCCGCCGGGTCGAACCGCTCGTTGAACAGCTCAGCGATGCTCGCCCGGGACTTGTGGATGGCCGGTGCGACGATGTGGCTCGGCGCCTCGTCGGCCACCTGCAGGACCCACTCGCCGAGGTCCGTCTCGACGACATCGACGCCGCGCCTCTCGAGGTGCTCGTTGACCTCGATCTCCTCGGAGGTCATCGACTTGCTTTTGACCAGCCGCTCGGCGTCCCGGTCCGAGCAGACCTCCGCGATGTACCTGTTGGCGTCGGCGGCGTGGTCGGCGACGTAGACCGTCCCGCCGTTCTCGGCGACCGTCTCGGTGACCTGCTCGACCAGTTCCGGAAGCTGCTCGATGGCGTCCTCCTTTATCGCCCGGGCCTCCTCGCGGAGGCCCTGGTAGTCGTCCAGCTTCGCGACAGACTCGTAGCGGCCGTGGTTGAATCCACGGGTGTTCTCGGCGACCGCCGCTCCCTCCGTCTCCAGCAGCGAGCGGATGCGTTCGGCCTTGAACTCGCGCGATTCCGAGCTCATTGGACGACGATGACCCGGACCTCCTTGGGTCCGTGGGCACCCTTGACGAGTTCGCCCATGTCGGCGGTCGCCGAGGGGCCGGTAGCGAGCACGGCGGACCCACGCGTCGACCGTAACTCGTTGCCGAGCGACTCGAAGGCCGCCGCCATGTCCGCGACGATGTCCTGCTCGCGCAGGACCGCGACGTGCCGGTCCGGGAACAGGCTGACCGGCTCCGTTCCCGCCGGCGTCGCTCCCAGAACGATGCTCCCGTAGGCGGCGATGGCCAGATCCGCGGCCGTCACCCCGGTGACCGCGCGGTCGAGGTCGGACGGCGTCGGGTCAGTCGGAACGCCGTCCGGCAGCCCCAGGTCGTCCCCCGGCAGCGGCGCGGCGACGACCGGCTCCTCGATGGCCGCCTCGATGGCCGCCGTGGCCTCGTCGCCCGGGACCCGCGTCACCTCGACGCCGAAATCGGCGGCACGGGACGCGAAGCTGTCGTAGACGGTGCCCGTGACCTCGCTCATGCGCCGTCACCTCCCGCCCTGTCGGGTGGTATCATTCCACGTCGAAGTACGCATCGAGACACTTCTACCTTTCTCCGAGTACCGTCCAACGGGACCTGGTTGGTCGATTCAGTGTCCCTCCGGTATCCGCGTGTAAAAACCGCCAGAGCGTGTCAGTCGGCCCCTCCGGTGCGGGTTCCGCGCCGCGTTCCGGAGTCTGCCGGCGGGCCGGACGCGGTCACCTTGTAGACCACGTAGACAGCCCGGATGACCAGCCCCAGCAGGATGACGTAGGATCTGACCTCGATGGGAACCAGTGCTCTGTGGACAATCTGGCCCTCGCCGGAGACCGGGTGCGAACTGCCCAGCGCCATCTCCAGGATGCCGATGACGACCGTCCCGAGGACGACAAGGCCGCCCACGTACATCGCTACCTTGTCCGCCATGGTGAGTTCACTCATGTCGTGTCACCTACCCTATCAGGTACTGCAACCGCGGGTGGTTCCGGAAGAACTCGGTCTTCGCGAGGATGGCGTCGACGCCGAGGACGCGGCCGGCGCCGAGGGTCGCTATCGTCCCGAAGACGAGTATT
>PXQM01000178.1 GCA_003021325.1 Halobacteriales archaeon QH_10_70_21 | reverse complement strand
GGCGGTGTCGTGGGCCGCATCTCGCCGGCCAGGTGCATCCCGGCGGCGTCGATGGAGAACAGCCCCCCGGTCGCGGGGTCGAACGCCGCGACGTGATGGGGGGCGTGGCCCGGGGCGTCGGCTATCTCCAAGGCCCGGTCGCCGACGTCGATACGGTCGCCGTCGGTGCACCTCTACGGCCACGTCGGGCCGGGTGGGGAGGACGCGGTCGCCGAACTGGGCCGCTACGGGGCGATGCTGCCGGAGTGGGTCGACGTCGTCGCCGGGCGGCGCGAGACGTTCGGCAAGGACGTCGATGCCATCGTCGACTCGCTGGAGTCCCGGTGGCTGAGTCCGACCGTCGGGCGGGACGTGGCCGGCGTGCTGCACTACCTGAACGAGACCGGCCGGTAGCCCCACCCGTCGCACGGACGCTCGTGGGTATGTCGTCGGGGCCGTCGTCTCCCCGCGAACTCGAGGACGAGGCAACCGACTTCGGCCGCCGCGGCGGACGGTATCAGTCCCCGACCGACTCGACGGGCGAGACGGGTGTGTCGACGCGCCGGGTTCGGCGGACCGCAACGACCGTCAGCGCGAACGCGAGGACGGAGAGCCCGAGGATAGCCAGCTGGCCGGCGTCGCCGAACGCCTGGCGGGCGACGACGAGCTGGGCGACGACGAGTGCCGCTCCGGCGCCGCCGGCGGCCGACACCAGCCCGGCGCCGAGTTCGCGTCCCCACAGCGCCACGACGCAGAGCGCCGCGAAGGTACCGAACCCGACCGCGTAGTAGACGAACTGTGCGACCTCGCCGAACGTGACGAACAGTCGGGGCGTCAGCGCGACCATGACCGGGAAGGCGGCCAGTGCCGCGGCGCCCGCCGTGCGGACGCGGCCGGTCGAGACCGTCGTTTCGGCGGCGTAGGTCCAGACCGTCGCCGCAACGAGCATCGCGAGGATGGCCGACGCGAGCGTGAAGTGCAGCGTCAACACGACGACCGAGTAGCCGAAGACGAACTCCTCGACGAGGACGGTGAAGGCGCCGAAGACGACCTGCACGGGCGTCAAGAGTAGCGCGCCGAGCGTCGCAAAGCGGACGCGGCGGTCCCGCCCGTCCCGCCAGGCGGCGACCGTCGTGCCGATGATGAGGAAGCCGGTTATCATCGCGACGAGCCGGTGGGACCACTCGATGAAGGACATGAAGTTCGCGGGGAAGAGACCGAAGACCGCGCCGTCACAGAGCGGCCACCGCGCCTCGCAGGTCAGCCCCGCGCCGGAGGTGGCGGTCACCACCCCCACGAGGGCGGTGACCGCCGTCGCGACCGTCGTCCCGAGCAGCAGCCGACGGAAGTCCATGTCGGCGTTCCGTCCTGCGGGAGTATATACCCCGCGGAACCGGCCGCCGGGTCAGAACAGCACGGGCAGCTCGAGCCCGACCAGCGGGCCGAACATCAGCACCGTTGCGGCGAAGCCGGTGACGAGGAAGGCCCCGCCGACGGGGAGCCGCCAGCCCGCCCACTCGCGCCGCTCGATGAGGTCCGACTCCGTGTCGTCGGAGATGAAGAACATCGTCTCGTCGAGCGCGTCGTCCTCGGCGACCGACCGGATGGCGAGCTGATCGGGGTTGCTCCCGCCCCTGACCGACTCGTCCCGCGGCTGTGCGGTCCCGAAGACGTAGACGCTCTCCTTGTCCCGGACGAGGTTCTGCTTGTACCGGCGGTCGTTGTCCTTGCCGCCGGCGTTGGCGGGATAGGAGATGTCCTCGGCCGATTCGACGAACTCCTGGACCGGGGCCGGCCCCTTGTCGGCGCTGTCGACGTAGGTCGTCTCCCAGTCCTCCGGTTCGAGGTCGTAGGTCGCGTCGTCTGCCGGCGCGACGAGCACCCGGCCGGTACCGTCGTCGACGAAGAAGGGCGTGTAGGCGACGCCGGACTCGATGGTGCGCCACGAGCCGCCGTCGTCGTCGTCGTCATCGTCGTACTCCTCGACCTCGTACTTGGCGACGACGCACTCGTCGTCGGAGAACGGCGCCGATATCGGGCCGTCGGCGGCCAGCGCCGAGCCCTTGACCTCGGAGGGCCCGACGGCCATCGACTCGACGTCCTCGGTCGGCGTGTCCCGCATGAGGATGCGCTGCTTGCGGCGCGTGAAGCCGGTCCGGATGAGACCGACGCCGGCGGCGGCGATGACGAGCGCACAGAGCGCGCCCGCGATCCAGGCGTCCGGCATCCCGTCGCTGTTGGTGAGGTACGCGTTGCTCGGCTCGCCGGAACGGTAGTGGACGGTCACCGTCTGGCCCGGCTCGTACCGGTCGACGACGTTCTCGGCCCACGAACGGCTGCCGTCCCAGCGCGTGAACCCGCCGGGGAAAACGTTGTCCTGGGTGTACGTCTCCCCGTCGACGGTGTACTCGTAGGTGACGACCGGCCTGTAGGAGCGGTCGCCGTCGTCGTCGGTCTTGACGTCGATGTCGGTCGACTGGACCGTCGCCTCGGTGGGCTGGTTCTCCTGGACCGCGATGTGGTGGCTGACGGTCGGCCCGACCCCCAGGGCGCCCAGGAACCCCCCGACGATGAGCAGGGCAGCGACCGCCCCGAGCCCCTTCGTGTCCATGCTCGTTTCCCCCTGCGATGCGCCCCTCTATTAACCTCTTTACCGTTTCGCGGCTCGTTTCGGCGGTCCGCCACGGTCGGTCCGTCCGTCGACCGTCGACGTCGACCCCGTCCGCTGGCATCCGGGGCCCCCGCCAGCGCTGCCCCGTTGGGTAGCTTTTTGAGGCCGCTGGACGGGGGTGACGTATGGGACTGGACGAGGACTCACTCGAGTACCACCGGCGCGAGCCGCCGGGGAAACTCGAGATATCGACGACGAAGCCGACCAACACACAGCGGGACCTCTCGCTGGCGTACTCGCCGGGCGTCGCCGCGCCGTGCAACGAGATCGCCGAGGACCCCGGTGAGGCGTTCACCTACACCGCGAAGGGCAACATGGTGGGCGTGGTCTCGAACGGCTCTGCTGTCCTGGGTCTCGGCGACATCGGTGCCCAGGCCTCCAAGCCCGTGATGGAGGGAAAGGGCGTCCTGTTCAAGCGGTTCGCCGACATCGACGTCTTCGACATCGAACTGGACCAGGCCGCCCCCGAGGCAATCATCACGTCGGTGGCGGCGATGGAGCCCACGTTCGGCGGCATCAACCTCGAGGACATCAAGGCGCCGGAGTGCTTCGAAATCGAGGAGACGCTGCAGGAGGAGATGGACATCCCGGTGTTCCACGACGACCAGCACGGCACCGCAATCATCTCCGGGGCGGCGCTTCTGAACGCCGTCGACATCGCCGACAAGGAACTCTCGGAGCTGGACATCGTGTTCTCGGGCGCCGGCGCCTCGGCCATTGCGACCGCGGAGTTCTACGTCTCTCTCGGCGCCGACCGCGAGAACATCACGATGTGTGATTCCTCGGGCATCATCACCGAGCGCCGCGCCGAGGCCGGCGACGTCAACGAGTTCAAGCGGGAGTTCGCCAGCGACCGCCCCGAGGGTGACCTCGCGGACGCGATGGCGGGTGCCGACGTGTTCGTCGGCCTCTCGGTCGGCGGCATCGTCACAGAGGAGATGGTCCGCTCGATGGCGTCGGACCCCATCATCTTCGCGATGGCGAACCCCGACCCCGAAATCGGCTACGAGGCCGCAAAGAACGCCCGCGAGGACACCGTCATCATGGCGACGGGCCGGTCGGACTACCCCAACCAGGTCAACAACGTCCTCGGGTTCCCGTTCATCTTCCGCGGCGCCCTGGACGTCCGGGCCACGGAGATAAACGAGGCGATGAAGGTGGCGGCAGCGGAGGCGCTCGCGGAGCTCGCACGCCAGGACGTGCCGGACGCAGTCGTGAAGGCCTACGGCGACCAGCCGCTGCAGTTCGGTCCGGAGTACATCATCCCGAAGCCGCTGGATCCCCGGGTGCTTTTCGAGGTGGCGCCCGCCGTCGCGGGGGCTGCCGCCGAGAGCGGCTGT
>PXQM01000177.1 GCA_003021325.1 Halobacteriales archaeon QH_10_70_21 | reverse complement strand
CGTAGGTGTCGTAGAGGTGCGCCTGGATGGCCTCGAGCGTCCGGGTGGCCCGCTCGCGGTCCCGCTTGCAGGCGAACTCGACGGTGCGGGCGAGCGGGAACTTCGCGCCGGAGCCCCAGCCGCCGAACTCCCCGTCGAAGGCGGCCGCGACCTGCTCGACCATGTGGGCCTCGATCTCGGCGGTCACCTCGCCGGGTGGGACGTCGGCGTCCGACAGCGAGCGGGGCACGCGGCCGGCGGCGGCGCCCTTCACGTCCCACGACTCCCGCACCCGGTCGAGCACCTGCCGGAGCCCCTCGACGCCGAGGTAGGTCGCCCCCGACAGCACCTCACCAGCGGGCGTCAGGAAGACGGTCGTCGGGAAGCCGCCCATGTTGTACCGCTCCCGGACCCGGGGGTGGCGGTCGACGTCGACCCGGACGGGGACGAAGCTCTCGCCGACGTTGGCGGCCAGCTTCGGGTCCGAGTAGGCCTCCTCGTCCATCCGCCGGCACCACTCGCACCACGGCGCGGTGAGCGACACCAGGAGCGGCTTGCCGGCGCGGTCGGCGGCTGCGAAGGGGTCGGACCCCCACTCGTGCCAGTCGACGAGGGTCCCGTCTCGGAAGGTCATGTGCGTCGGTTGGACGGGACGGGGGAAAGCGCTTCGAAGCCGTCAGTCCCGCCGCAGCACGAGCACCCGGAGGATGTCGCCGTAGGCGGGCCGCGTGATGAGGACGCCGATGAGGACGCCCACGATGGTGACGATGGCGAAGCCGCGGAGGTCGCCGAGCGACAGCACCGCGAGCGGCGACATTGCGATGATGGTGGTCGCGGCGGCGGCCCCGATGACCCAGAAGGCCTTCCGGAACCGCGACTCGAAGACGCGGGAGGTGTCTATCTCCCCCCGTTGCATGATCTCGTCGGCGATGATGACCAGGTCGTCCACCCCCGTCCCGATGACGGCGATGAAGCCGGCGATGTGGGACAGCTCGAGCGGCAGGCCGACGGCGGCGGCGAAGCCGAGCAGGACGTACACCTCCGCGCCGGCGGTCAGTATCATCGGGAAGGCGACGTCGGCCCGGCGGTACCGGAAGAAGACCATCAGCGAGACGGCAACGACGGCGGCCGCGCCGGTCAGCACCGACAGCGGCTTGAACTGCTGGGCGAGGCTCGGCAGGAGGAAGCGCGTCGTCCCGTCGTCGAGGTCCAGCTTCGTCGGCAGCGCGCCGACCTTCAGGTTGATCTCGAGCTCGCGGGTCTCCTCGAAGGTCGTCGCGCTCGAGGCGTAGACCGGGCGCTCGACGAACTGACCGGTGCGGAAGCTGTCGGCGAGGCCGCTCGTCACGCGGGCGGCGAAGACGACCTCGCCGTCACGGACCGTCAGCAGACACCGGTTCTCGACGCCGGCCTCCTCGAAGGCCTGCCTGTTCTCCTCGAGGCTCCGGTTGAGGTCGTACCGGCACCTCGTGCCGCCCTGCCGGTCGAAGCCGTACTGCTGCATCGCGGACTGGAACTCGGGGGCGGCCTCGTCGGTCAGCGTCACCGACACGCTCGGCTCTCCGTTCTCGTCCCGCTGGGTGTTCCCGACGTCCCTGAAGTCCTCCTGGGTGGTGAGGTTGTCCGTCCGGTACTCGATGCCGTCGTCGGTCTCGACGGGATACAGCGCGACGGTCTCGACCCGGCCCTGCTCGCCGATGAGGTCGATGACATCCCGGCGGTCCGCGCCGGGCACCTCGACGACGATGAACCGCTCGCCGGTCGCGGCCGACTGGGTGACGGTCCCGCCGCTGAGCCCGCTCCGGTCGATTTTGTTGCTGAGGACCTCGACGGCGTCCTCGCGGGTGTCGGCTGTGACGCCCTGGCGGATGTCCCCCTCGTCCGCGTCGAGGTCGGCCGCCTGGAGCGCGGCCGCGAACTCCGCCTGTGTGACGTTCCCGTCGTCGGCGTCGGCGAACACCTCGACGGTGCTACCCCTGGCGTCGGCCCGGACGTCCGCGGGTCCGAGCCCCAGCTCCGACCGGATCGTTCCCTCTATCTCGCCCGACCGGTCCGGGGAGAAGTCCAGCCCCTCGGCCGTCATCCCGACCAGTGGGGCCCTGACCTGGGTCCCGCCGGCCAGTTCCAGGCCGAACCGCAGGTTGGTGTACTGCGAGGTGGTGGACTGCTGTGCGACGGTCTCCTCGGTGGCGTTCGCGCCGTCTGCGCCGGTTCCGCCCCCGAGCGGGGCGAAGAGAGCGACCGAACTCACGACGACGAAGACGGCGAGCAGCCAGATCCGCCAGTTCTCCCTGATTCGCAGTTTCATTTCGCTATCGCCTCGTACTTGTAGTAGCGCAGCAGGCTGACGTTCATCAGATAGGTGTTCATCAGGTCGGTCGTGAGCCCGAACACCAGCACGATACCGATCTCCGGCAGCAGGGGGATGCCGAGCAGGGTGGCGACGACCGCCATCACGGCCATCGCGGCAATGGAGGTGATGGTCATCGTCACGCCCGTCCGCATCGCCCGGAACGTCGCAGTGTAGAAGTCACCGCGCCGCCGGATGACGTGGTTGTTCAACAGCAGGTCCGAGTCGACGGAATACCCGATGAGCATCAGGAGTGCGGCGACCGTCCCGAGCGAGAGCTCGATGCCGAACAGCCGCATCAGCGCCAGCGGGATGACGATGTCCGAGAACGCCGACGCCACGACGGCGATGGAGGGGACGAACGTACGGAACATCAGGAACACCAGCACGGCCATCCCGGCGAAGGCGACCGCCAGACCGATGAGGGCCTGCTGCTGTGAGTCGGCGGCGAAGCTGGCCGACCGTTCGCCGACCGACTCGACCGTGTAGCCGGCCGCGTTCGCCTGGTCGATGAGCGGGTCGGCGTCGTCCGCCTGGAAGGTCAGCTCGTAGGTGTTCTCCTGGGTCGCGATGGGCGTTATCGCCTCGAGGTCCTCGTCGAACGTCGCCTCGATCTCCGCCGGCGAATCCCCGGTGACGACCTGCATCTCCGTCCCGCCGGTGAACTCGATGCCGAGCGGCACCGGCGAGCCGGCGAGCAACGTCGCGGCGGCGAGCACCCCCAGCGACGCCGCCAGCAGCGCGAGCGGAACCGCGACCAGCTGGCGGTCGGTGTATTCGGAGTAGTCGACTCTCGGTACCGACAGTTCCATGAGTTCCGGTGTGCCGGCCCCCCGAATAAGGGTTGTCGTTCGCGCGTCGAAACGGTCCGGAGCGCGCGAGCCCCGCCCGGGACCAGCGCGGGAGTACGGAGCCGCAAGACCGCCGACAGGTGAGCCCGGCAGGAGCTCGCCGGCGCCGACCGCGCGACCGCTGCCCCTGGTTCTCTCCGGTTCGACCCCGGCCGAGGGGTGCCCGCCCCCGCAACCCGAACGGTTAATCCCGGCGGGCCGTCACGTCCCGGCAATGACGACGCCGACGCTGGAACGCATCACCGTCTACCCGGTGAAGTCCCTCGACCCCCACGGGGGACTCGGGGCGGCCGAAGTGCAGCCGGACGGCGGGCTGTCCCACGACCGTGAGTTCGCCATCGTCGACGACTCCGGGTCGTACGTCAACGGCAAGAACGAGCCCCGCGTCCACGAACTGCGGTCGCGGTTCGACCCGGAGACAGAGCGGCTGACGCTTCGCCCCCCGGACGCCGAGCCGGTGACGTTCGATCTGGCGGACCGTGGCGCCATCGAGGCGTGGCTCTCGGAGTTCTTCGGCCGGTCGGTGGGGCTGCGGCGCGACGAGCGCGGCGGCTTCCCGGACGACACCGTGGCCTCGGGGCCGACCGTCATCGCTGAGTCGACCATCGAGGCGGTGGCCGATTGGTTCGACGGAATCGACGCCGCCGAGATGGAGCGGCGGCTCCGGCCGAACCTCGTGCTCTCGGGCGTCGAGGCGTTCTGGGAGGACCGCCTCTACGCCGACCGCGAGACCGCGGTCGCCTTCCGGGTCGGCGACTGCGAGTTCCTCGGGTCGAACCCCTGCCAGCGGTGCGTCGTCCCGACGCGCGACCCGGAGACAGGCGACCGGACGCCCGGATTCCGGAAGCGGTTCGTCGAGAAGCGCCGCGAGACGCTGCCGTCGTGGGCCTCGGAGGCGTGGTTCGACCA